>NZ_LBJV01000067.1:0-240354 GCF_028128855.1 Bradyrhizobium sp. CCBAU 11430 | reverse complement strand
GCCGACATTGGTCGCCCCGACCTGGCCGAACCCGGTCGCGTCGAACGTGTCGTCGAAATTGGTGCCGCGCGCGGCCTCGACGCTGCGGATCGTGTCGGTGCCGACCGTGGCGTCACCGTTCACGGTGCCTGCGGCAAGGTGAACATAGATGCCCGACGTGGTCGTCGTGTCCGAATTGTAGGTGACCTGGTCGTAGCCGCCGCGGCCGTCGATATAGTCGTCGCCGCCGCGACCTTCATAGGTCTCGTAGGTGAAGGCCGCATTGTCGCTGCCGTAGAACGTGTCGTTGGAGGCCGAGCCCCAGATCGTCGAGACGTTGGAGAAGGTGTCGTGGCCCACCGAAGCGTCGCCATCCGCGGTCCCGGCCCCGATGTCGACGATGACCGCGCTGCTCGCGCTCAGATAGGACAGTCGCGTCACTGCCTGCCCCAGGGCGTTGAGATCGCCGATGACGCTATCGTTGCCGCCGCGCCCTTCAAACTCGCTCTGGCCGGCGGCTACGCCGGGCAGACCGGTCGATCCGGTGAATCCGGCCGCATTGAACGTGTCGGCATAATTGCTGCCGACCACACCCTCGATGCCGATGAGCGTGTCTGTCCCGACGCCAGCTCCCGAGGCCGTGCCGGCCGCGAGGTTGACGGCGATGCCGCCGGTCGCATCGGTATAGATGGCGCGATCGAAGCCCGCACCGCCATCGAGAAGGTCGCTGCCGCCGAGGCCCTGGAGGCGGTCGTTGCCACCAAGACCGCTGATGGATTCGGCATTTGCGGTGCCGACGAGGTCGTTCGCGTTTCCGTCGCCGACGATCGGCGCGGCCGGCGCGCCGAACAGGAAATCGCTCGCCGTCAAGCTGCTCAGATTGACGTTCTGAAGCGTGAGGCCGTCACCCGAGCTGAAGGTAATGACCGTGTTGGGGCCGCTCTGCACAGCATGCGCTTGCAAGTCAGAGAGGCTGAAGATGCCGTAGACCCCGGTCAGATCGAGCTTGTCCTGGCCATGGACGAAGTCCTGGATGAAGTCGAAGCCGCCGCCGCTCGCATAGACAAAGGTGTCCACGCCGGCGCCGCCACTGAGGAAGTCGTTGCCGGCACGACCATCCAGGATGTCGTTGCCGACGTTGCCGGAGAGACTGTCGTTGCTGGCGCTGCCGATGATGGTGTCGTTGAAATTGGACCCCAGGACATTGAACACGCCGCCCGTGATGGTGTCGTGGCCGACCGAGCCGTCGCCGTCGGCCGTGCCCGCAGTGAGGTTGACGGTCACGCCGGCAGTGGCGTTGTTGTACTGAATCTGCGTCGCGCCGTTGCCGGTGATCTGGTCGTTGCCGCCCTGCCCCTGGAACGAGGTCCCGCTCGGACCAGAGAATCCCGTTGCGTCGAAGATGTCGGCAAAGTTGCTGCCCAGGGCGCTGTTGACGCCGGTGAACGTGTCGTGACCGGTCGAGCCGTCGCCGGTGGCGGTGCCGCCCGCGAGATTGATGGTCACCCCGCCGGTCGCGTTGGCGAAGATCAGGCGCGTGTTGCCGTTACCGGTGATGACGTCGTCACCGCTCAGCCCTTCGAACTGGTTGAAGGTCCCGTTGTTGCCGACATTCGCGCCGGCCACCCCGTAACCGGTCGCATCGTAGGTATCGTCGAAGTTGGTGCCCTGAATGCCCTCGATCGAACGAAGCGTATCCGTGCCGTTCGAGGCGTCTCCGGTGACGATGCCGGCCGCCATATTGACGGTGATGCTTCCCGTGATGAAGAAGATGTTGTTGTAGGACGAGACGTCGAAGCCGCCGCGGCCGTCGATATAGTCGTTGCCGGCGAGGCCGGTGAAGTTGTCGTTGGTCGCCCCGCCCAGCAGCGTGTCATCGAACATCGAGGCCTGGACGGCGTTGACGCCGGTGAAATGATCGGTGCCGACGGATGAATCGCCGGTGGCGGTGCCGGTGACGAAGTCGACCTGGACTCCGGCCGTCGCGTTGTTGAAACCGAGCCGCGTGAAGCCGTTGCCGGTGATGGTGTCGTCACCGCCATTGCCGGTGAACTCGTTGAACGTCCCGTTCGAGCCGGCGTTGACGCTGCCCGAGCCGAAACCGGTGGCATTGTAGGTATCGGCGAAGTTGGTGCCGCGGATCGCCTCGATCCCGCGCAACGTATCCGTGCCGACGGTCGAATCGCCGGTGACGGATCCGGCGGCGAGATTGACCGTAATTCCCGTCGTGGTGTTCGGATCGACGTTGTAGTCCACACGGTCGTAGCCACCGCGGCCGTCGATGTAGTCGTTGCCCGCAAAGCCCGAATACACCTCTGCGGTGAACATCGGATTGTTGCTGCCCAGAATCGTGTCGTTATGCGCGGAGCCCCAGACGCCGTTGAAGCCGGACCCGACGAGGGTGTCGTGGCCCACCGATGCATCGCCTTGGGCATAGCCGGCGACGAGATCCACCGTCACCGCGCCGGTGGCGCTGACATAGGAGACGCGCGTCAGCTCGGCGCCCTGGCTGTTGGTGTTGCTGATGATGGTGTCGTCGCCGCCTCTGCCTTCGAACTCGTTGTAGCCGACAGGGCTACCCGGGACATGGGCGTCGCCGGTGAAGCCCGCCGCGTTGAATGTATCGGCAAAGTCGCTGCCGACGGCAGCTTCGATGTTGACGAGGGTGTCCGTCCCCACGCCGGCGCCGGACGCCGTTCCGGCCGCCAGATCGATCGTGACGCCGCCGGTCGCGTCGGTATAGACGGCGCGGTCGAAGCCCGGGCCACCGTCGAGGATATCGTCACCCGAACCGCCGCCGAGATAGTCCTTGCCAGCGCCGCCAAAGAGGATGTCGTTTCCGTCGCCACCGCTGATGCGATCGTTGCCGTCCTGGCCATCGATCAGATCGTTACCACCTCCGCCCGAAAGCACGTCATCGCCGAGCGAGCCCAACAAGGCGCTACCGACCGGGATCAGCACGGCATTCGCAACCTCAGTGTCGAGATTATCGACAAAACGGTCTGTGAGCTGATCAATCGATTGTTGATCCGAAAAATCGGTCGCGGCGAGTTGGTCGGCAGCCGCGCCTTGAGCGACTTGGCCGGCCTGCGCCAATTCAGTGACGTTCGTGGCAGCCTGAATGCTGTCGTTCGCGGCAGCAACGACCTCGATAACCGTCGCGGCGGCCGCCGCATCGACGCCGGAGGATGTGACGACGCTCTGAACCGTATCGGAAGATGCCAGATCGAAGACGGGCGCGCCGGGGCCGCTCAGAGACGCCGTAATAGCGCTTGCAATCGCTGTAATGACCGCGCCCGTCTCCACGCCGACGGCCGACACCTGAGCGACGGTGCTTTGGACCTGGATGGCTGCCGCGAGCACCGCGGTCGCGGTGGCATCGTTGTTTACCGCATCGGGCACCGGGTCGAACGACCTCAGGTCGACACCTCCGGTGAGATCGAGGTTGAAAGCCGCCGCCACGGCGCTCATGGCCTGGTCCGCCGTCAGCGGATGCTCATCGTTTGCCGTGCTGTCGACCAGTGCGGCGATCAGCGTCGTCAGCGGAGTGATGACGGTGGAGCCCTCCGGCGCCCTCAGCACGCCGGCGACCTGCAATCCCGTCGAGATATCGACGCCGCCGATACTCACGAGCGGACCGGAGCCGCCCGCCAACGTAAAACTGCCGTCAGCCCGTGTCGTCGTGTGCGCCTCGCCTGCGTCGAGTATTCCGTTGTTGTTGGCGTCAGCAAATACGGTTGCGCCGCCGATATAGCCGTCGATATCCAGCGCGTTGATCTCGTTGGCACCGGACGTCACGGTCAGCGCGAGCTCGGCCGAGCTCACCGCCTGATGAACGCCGTCGTCGGAGATGGCGGTGACCTGCAGGGTGAACGGATCCGCGCTGCCGACGGCATGGTTCGGGATCAGGACGACGTTCTGGATTGAGTCGCCCGTCACGAGCCAGGCGCCGTCCCCGATCGCTGCGCCGTTCTGTACCGTAAAGCTCGACGGCACCCCCTCGATCTTCACCGACAAGGTGCTGCCCAGATCGACCTTGTCGGCCGCTATGTGAAGCGTGATGTTTCCGTCGGCGGCGCCCGACGAGTCCTGTACGCTCAGATTCGGTGCGTCCTGCGCGCCATGGATATCGAAGCTGATATTCTTGGTCGTGCCGTCGACGGACGTGACCGTGAAAGTCTCCGTCTTGGTGTCATTGGCGCCGAGATACTGAATAGCGGCGTTGTCGACCGAATAGGTGTAGTGGCCGTCGGCCAGCAGCGTCACCGTGCCGAGGTTGCCTTGTGCCGTGATCTCGCTGGCCTGGAACGCGGCCTGGTTCTGGTCGGCATCGACGATGGACAGCTGCCCGGACGCTGTCAGTTGGCCGTCCTCGGTGACCTCGTGATCCCCGACATTGCCAATGGTCGCGCCGTCATTCTCGCCGTGGATCGTGAACGTGACGTCCTTGGAGGTGCCATCCTGAGAGGTGACCCGGAACGTATCGATCTTGGTTTCGCCGGCTCCGAGATATTGCGCGGCGTTGTTGGCGACAGCGTAGGTGTAGCCGCCGTTGGCCGAGAGGTTCAGCGTGCCGAGATTGCCCGGCCCTGTGAGCACGCCGGCCTGGAATGACGACTGGCCCGCATCCGGGTCGCTGACCGAGATGCTGCCCACCGCGGTCAGATTCCCGGCGTTGTTCGCCGCAAGGTCTTCCGTCACGTCCGCAATGGTGGGATCGCCGATCGTCGCCGCGTGATTGCCGCCGGCCGGGCCATGAACGGTGAAGCTGACCTGCTTGGTGGTGCCATCGACAGCGGTCACGGTGAAGGTGTCGACCTTGACGGCGCCGGCCGCCAGATTGTGCGCAGCACTTTCGGCCACGACGTAGACATAGCTGCCGTCGCCCGACAGCAGCAGGAAGCCCAGATTGCCGGCAGCGGAGCCAACGGCCGGCTTGAACGCCGCCTCGCCCTGATCAACATCCGTGATGCCGATGCTGCCGGACGCGGTGAGCACGAGCGCCGACGGATTGTCGTAGACGTCGTGAACCGTGGGTGTGCCGATCACCGCTGCGTCATTGACGCCCTTGATGACGAAAGAGACCTGCTTGGCCGTGCCGTCGAACGACTTGACGGTGAAGGTTTCGACCTTGGTGTCCCCCGCACCGAGATATTGCACGGCGCTGTTGGCGACCGAATAGCTGTAGGTGCCGTTGGCATTCAGCGTCAGTGCGCCCAGATTGCCCTGCCCCGTGATCACGCCGGCCTGGAACGTGGACTGGTTCTGGTCGGCATCCGAGATCGAGATCGTGCCTGACACCGACAGCGTCGGCGCGCTGGCGTCTTCGGTGACGGTGGTGAAGGCGGGCGCACCGACCACGGCGGCGTCGTTGGTGCCGTGAACCGTGAAGGAGACCTGCTTGGCCGTGCCGTCCAGCGCGCTGACCGTAAACGTCTCGACCCTGGTCTCGCCGGCGCCGAGATATTGAACGGCACTGTTGGCGATCGAATAGGTGTAGCTGCCGTCGGCCTTCAGGGACAGGGTGCCGAAATTGCCCAAGGCGGATACCACGGTGGTCTTGAACGCCGATTCGCCCTGATCGACGTCGGAGATCGCGATCGTTCCAGTGAGCTTCAGGGTCGGATTGCGGGAATCCTCGGTGACATCGGCAGCCGAGGGTGTGCCGATGATTGCGGCATCGTTGGCGCCCTGGATCGTGACGGTCGCCGTCGCCGTCGATGTCAGGCCGGCGCTGTTGGTTACGGTGTAGGTGAAGGTCTCGGTCGCGGACTGGCCGGCGCGCAGCGACTGGAACGCAGAACCCGGGGTATAGGCGATGTTGTGGCCGTCGGCGGCGATGCTGACCGTCCCCAAAATTCCCTGTGTATTGACGGAGGTGACGCGCAGCGTCCCGCCCGCGGGGTTGGTGTCATTGGCGAGCACGTTGATCGCGGTGACGCCGGCATCCTCGCCGATCGTGACGGCGTCGGCATTGGCGACCGGTTTTTGCACGAGCGAAACCTGGAAGACGGCGTCGTTGTAGTCGGCGTCGCCCGGCGCGGTGTAGCTGCCGTTGGACCTGCGCGTCGCGGCGGTATCCTCCCAGGCGATGGTGCCGGTCGCGCCGTCGGCAGTGTCGCCGGCGAGCTTGGCTGCCGTCTGCTGGCTGCCCGTGACCGACGAGGCATAATCGACGCCGCCCGCGTTCTTGGAGGTCTCGGTAAACAACGCATTGGCGCCGGCGCCCGTGAGCAGATCGGGCTTGCCGGCAACGTAGATGACGTTGCCGTTGGCATCGACATCGGCGACCGCCCAGGTGCCGTCCGAAAGCTTGATGACCTTGATGGCGCCGGTGAGATCGTTGGCATCGTTGCGGCCCTGCGCCGCACCATCCGGAATGAGGAAGAACTGGATCTTGCCGAGATCGGCCGTGTTCACCGCGAAGTCGACATGGGAGACACCGGGAGTGAGGGCGCCAGCCCCTTGCGAATCCGCATTTGCAAACAGGATTCCGCCGAGCCCCGTTGAGCTGTTGTACCAACCAAAGGTGTTGCGAAAGGCCGCGGACTCCGAGACAAAACTGGCGCGCAAAATCGTCTGGTCGCTCATGGCGAGCCCCCCTTTAACATTCTGATGCTCAAAGTTCGCCGTCAGCCCAACGGCGCGAGTTGGAAATGAAATGGTCTTGTTATGGTTGTATTGGGTATCGATTCGACGAGGCGTCGTTGCCTGACGGCGAACGGCGAAGTCCTGTCACGGAGCGACGAAGGACTTCTGATAATTGCAAATTGTTTCCATTGTTGCGTGACTGCGTCAAGGCAGCACAGCTGCTAACCTTAAGCGCGGCGTGAATTGAACAGCGCAGCCGAGAGAGCATGTGTCCCGGCTTTGCGATTGCGCCCGAATTCGGCAGACCATGGGATCGAAACTTTGCCGAACTGCAGCACAATACGGGATGGAATGAAGCGATCGCCTTGCCTCCCCGGCTGGCCTTGACCAGATCGCTTAAGCTGCCGAGAAAATGGATTGCGACCGTTGATAGCGCGGCTGAACAATTCGCGCCGCGCCTGGGGACACGAACTGCGACATTCTGACGCGCCCAAATATCCCTGCTGCAGCTCGATATCGGGAGCCGAAAGCCGACGCCGAAATCCGACTGACTCAAGCAAAGCAATGTCATCTCAATTCCTGGTGCAGCAAATATTCCTCGTCCATGGAATAGCGCCGGCACATCTGGACGCATGACCCGAATGGGTCATTCCGGTCCGGGCGCCGCCGCCTTCCGCAGCCATCCGCTAGACTTTCGTCAAGTGCGATTTTTCAGGAAAGACAGGCAAGGGGGCTTGCTTCGAGCCGCCTCCTCACGAAGCATCGCCGGTCGGGGAAACGCGTTGGAGGGCCTCAGATGTCGGGGACTTTCTGCCCGGCATGCAGCAAGAATGCATGCCGGGCTGCAACGAAATGCGCGGGGCTGGGCGAAGGGGACCGCGCTTGAAAGCCGACAAAATCGACGGTGCAGGACTGTCGAGGGTCCTCAATCGACTTGGCGAGGCCGCCGTGAATCCGGAAGCATGGCGCGACATCATGGATGACATCTGCAGGGCGGTGGGCGCGTCGGCGGCCATACTCCTTCAAAGTGACGTCAGGACTCCCGACGTTCCACGCACGGCATCGATCGCCGAGGCCACCGATCTCTACTTCAGGAACAACTGGCACTTAAGAGACCCGCGCGCCAAGGCTTTTCCGCGCATGATGGCGGGCGAGGTCGTGACCGACCTCGATATGATGACCCCGGAGCAGATTCGCGCCGATCCCATGTACAACGAGGTGCTGTTCCCGTTCGGATACCGGTGGTTCGCCGGCATCGGCTTCTGGGCCGACAGCGCAGCGTGGGCATTGACGATCCAGCGAACCGGCCACGAAGGCGCATTCGAGGCACCCGACAAGCAACTGCTTGCCCAATTGGCGCCGCGCCTGACCGAGACCGCCACGCTCGCGACGGTGATGGGAAGGGTCGCGCTCTCCTCGATGACCGATGTGCTCGACCGGGTCCAACAGCCCGCATTGATCCTCAATCGGGAAGGAATGGTCCTGCGCACCAACACGGCAGCCGAAACCGGATTCGACAACGAGATCCGCATCAGGGAGCGGCGCCTCGTTGTTCACGACAAGCAGGCGATGACAAGGCTCGATCAGCTGATCAGCATGATCCGATCGACGCCGGATGCCGCGGCCATGCCCGCCTCTCCAATCCTTGTCCGCCGGACGACAAAGCCACCGGTCGTGTTGCGGATCCTGCCGGTGGACGGCGCGGCGCGCTCCGTCTTCCTCGGCGCTCGCGCCATGCTGATCCTGTCCAACCTCATCCCGCGCGCGGCGCCGGACCCGGCGCTGATCGGCCAGGCCTTCGATCTCACGCCGGCGGAATCCCGGCTGGCCGCCCTGCTTGCAACCGGCACATCGCTCGCCAGCGCGTCCGAGCACCTGCGCATCTCGCGCGAAACCGCCCGCAACCACCTCAAGTCGATCTTCTCGAAGACGGGCGCGCACCGCCAGTCGGAGCTTGTCAGTCTGGTTTCGCAACTTGGTTGATTTGCATCGTCCAGCTCGGGGACCGGGACCGGGGTCCCCGAACCGCACGATTGCGCGCTGCGCACGATGGAGCGGGCGCTGACCATAACGAACGGATCATTCCCTGCGAACAGGGAAATTTACAGGGAAAACGCCCACCGCAGGACCCGCCTTGGCAACGAGAGTTGGCGGGAACCACTTGAAAATCCGCAGAAATCCCGAGCGTCGCGGTCGCATCGGAACAGGGAATTTTTCGCTGGCAAACAGGGACTCTCCTGGCCGTGAGCACGGAAAAATATCCGGCGGACTTCAGTGGCGCGCCTGTCGGACACTGGCAACGCGGCTACAGTGACAAGGTGACCCCGATCATCGACCGGTTTTGCACGGCGCATGCCAAAGCTGACTTTCGGCTCCTGGCCTATGCTCAATCTGCCCGCTGCGGCTGCGTGCTGTGACCTTCGAAATGGCTCCGTACATCAGCAACACGGCGGAACGCCAGATGGCGACTGAACCGTACGATTCCCGTTGCTGAGACATTCGGCCTCTCGCTGCGAAGAAACGCGATCCTTCACCTCCTAGTGATCTCTCAGAGCGGCTTCGAGGTCTGCCGGAACTTTTCCGTGCCGATGCGTCAAAAGCCATATTCCGCCGATGGAATGGTCGCTGTTGCATTCCTGGCTGCAGGCTTCGGCGACGCCGCGATGACATCCGCCTTCGGCCGTACTAATCCGTCTGCGAGGCCAAACACCTGGTACACTCGGTGGGATTGCCTATCCACGAACCAGCAATTGATGACGGGATTCCGGCCGCCGGCCCATCCGAGCTCGCGCAGTCCTCGGCGGAACGCCTCCAAGGGGCGCCAGCCAACGGTGCCCCAGGCAGCCGGCGGGACGCGCACGCCTGCAGCCAGAGCAACAGTCGGCTGCAGCCGGGGCGTGATCTTGACCAAGTTCAGCAGCGTCGCTGCCACGATCATCATGAGGACTCCACCAACGCTGAGCGTGATCTGCATCGCAAGCCCTTCCGATATGTCGAGCAGCGCCAGGAGGCTAGCGAGCGTCAGCAGGACGCCGAGGCAGAAGATTGGCAACGAGTGCTTGCCACAGAGGATGGCGCCGCGCATCACCGCACTCGTCAATGCTTGCCGATTGGGCGGCACGAACCATACCGCCACAACCGCTAGAGCCAAGAAATGCAATAGACGCAACGGATCGAGATTGGATTTGTCTAGCGGGTAAGCCAATTTGGTCAGCCCCTGCGGGATCAACGCTTCCAACGGCTTGATTCTCCAGCTCAATGCGATGACGAGGCTGAAGATCAGATAGAGAGCGGCGGGCACGAGCACCGTGCGAGACGTTAGCCAGGGGCGCACTCTTTCGCCCTCGATTATCATCCACGCACCAAGAACCGCCAATAGCTGCCAGGCCAGTGGATTGAAAGCCCAATGGCCGCTCGGCCACGCCGGCATGGACCAGCCGAACATTTGCACTAGCGCATAAAGCGCCAGCGAGGCGCCAAGCGTCACGTTCGGCATTCGGAGCAGCAACCACAGCAACGGCGCGAAAAAGAGGTGGAGAAGCACGAAGTTCGGCAATACGTCGGTATTGACCGGACGGTATTGCAGAATCGCTGCGTGGGCGAGCGCCGAGCCCGGCTGATCCAACAGAATGCGCGTATTGCTCTCATCAGCAAGACGGTCCCCGCCTGCGAGGTGAACCAAGATGGCGCAGGCGAGCGTCAGCAGCAGAAATGCGACATAGATGTCCCAACTTCGCCGCAGGGTCCGGCGGATCACGCTGGTCCACCCCTCGCAACTCCGTACTTTGCCGTAGGCTAGCGCGCAGGTGACTCCCGAGACGAACATGAACACTTCCGCGGCATCGCTGAAGCCGTAGTTCCGTAGCGTCAGCCAACTTCCAATGTTATTGGGGACATGATCAAGAAAGATGCACCAGAGCGCGATGCCGCGGCAGGCATCAATGCGAGGGTCGCGGCTGTTGACTTTGAGCTCCGGCGGAGCGCCCGCAAATAGCTTCGGGGATGCGGTCCGATCCTGCATTGGCTTGCCTCGTCCAGGGTACGCGCAGGCTTCGAGAGGAACGATCGAGAGGAACGATCGAGAGGAACTGAATGTAACAAAAAGCACGCTGCGGGATTCTGACAGCGACGCAGTCCAGAATTGCTTCACACCGACCCGGCCACAACAGCAACTGCGACAATGACGATATGGCCGGGCTGCGCAAAACCCTCTGGTGGAATGGCTGACTGTCGTCATCATCGTGCAAGCGCCGCAGCCTGTAAATCGGCCGGAGGTCGGTACAGAGAGGTGCCTAGGTCCTATGACCAAGGTACCGTCCGTCCTGCCGTCCGTTTGACCTTGGTCAGACATATGATGAGCAATTCATCGCTCGCATTAGAAGGGGCCCGCGAGCTGCGCGCTTCACGTAGTCCGCTCCCTTCTTACCTGACGGCGAACCGCCGGCCGGAGCCGAGATAGAAGATGGACGATTTCGAAGGTGGGTATATGATTTCCTATTGATCTCCGGGCGGCCAGAAGACGGAGACCTTTTCTATGAAGGTGCTTGTTGTTGACGATCACACATTGATTCGGGCCGCGCTGCACGCTGTCCTGAAGCAACTAAAGCGAGAAGCCGTTATATTTGAAGCTTCGAGCGGCCGAGAGGCCATGCACATCGTCGAGGAGCATCCCGACATCAGCCTCATTCTGCTTGATATCAATTTGCCTGATCGCGACGGCTTCTCCGTCCTTTGCGAACTGCGCGATCGCTATGCGAGGACTGCCGTCGTCATTCTCTCGTCCTCCGATGATCAAGACACAGTCAGGCGCGCCTTCAAATTCGGCGCGCTGGGTTTCATTCCGAAAACCACGGAACGCGAGGTGATGCTCAAGGCTATTGAATTGGTGTTCTCCGGCGGAGTTTACATCCCGTTGGAGATACTGGAGAAGACAGCGGGCCCACGGCATGCAAACAAGCCAATGGCGCCCGACTCGCTCAAGGGGCTCGGGTTGACCGATCGGCAGATTGAAGTACTTGCGCTCCTGATGAAGGGGAAGAGCAATAAGGTCATTGCCAGGATGCTCAATATGGCAGTGCCTACGGTGAAGAATCACATCACGGTCGTTCTCAAGGCGCTCGGCGTAGCGACGCGCACCGAGGCCATCATAAAGGTCGGAAAAATGGGCTGGGAGTGGCCGAAATCTGGATCATGAAACTGCCCCAGCGTCTCTCCCACCATCGTGATCCCTAAACAGCTTGTGCATGACAGCGCGGAGCTGCATTGGGTCGACAGGCTTATGCAGCAAAACGTATCCTCTATCCTTGGCGTCCCGCAGTGGCTCAGCTGCCGTATCGCCGCTGATGAGAATGGCAGGAATTGACGAGCCAAACGCCGCATTGATTTGTTCAATTGCCCTGATTCCGGTCTTCCCGCGTGCGAGATGATAGTCCGAGATTATGAGGTCGGGGCGTTGTTCGCGCTCAGCAAGTCGAACCAGTGCGGCTTCGTCGGATCCGGCGGCAAGAACCGAACATCCCCATTTGCTGAGCAATCCGCCCGTTCCCTCCTGCACGATGGGAGTATCGGCAATAACAAGAATTGCCTTGCCGTCGACTGCAAAAGCGCCGGGGTGTGGTAAGTCGGCGGGCGCTGCGGCTCTGACGCATTCGTCGACCTTCGGAACCAGAATCGTGAATCGCGAACCGCGACCCACAGTCGAAGCGAGCTCAATGGGATGGTTGAGAAGCAAGCGAAGCCTGTCGACAATGGCAAGGCCGAGCCCCAGGCCGCCGGACCGGTTCTGCTCCGGAGCAGGAACTTGAAAAAACTCGCCAAAGATATTCTGCTTTTGATCCTCGGGAATGCCGGGACCGGTATCGTATACTTCGATGCGCAGCATTTCACCGCGCCGACGGCATCCGACCAGGATCCCGCCCTTTAACGTATAGCGCACAGCATTGGATACCAGATTCAGCAATATGCGTTCGAGCAGCATGGCGTCGCTCCGTACCCAGGCGTCACTTGGCCTGACCCGTAAGCGCACGCCTTTTTCTCGCGTCGCCTGATCAAACGCCGTCTCGCTTTTTTGCAACAGGCGTCCGATCGGGAATTCGGTAATGTAAGGGATGAGCATCCCGGCATCGAGTCTCGAAATGTCCAGCAGCGAATTGAACATTTCATCCATTTCCTTGCGCGTTGCGTCGACCCGCTCGATCGTCTTTGCCCTCTCCCCTGGTTCGAGCGGCGTGCGCAGCTGGGCAACAAACAGCCCTAATGCATGTAACGGTTGCCGCAAATCATGGCTTGCCATGGCAAAAAAGCGTGACTTTGCGGCACTGGCGAGCTCCAGCTCTTGCGTTCGCTCTGCGACCTTCTGCTCGAGTTCGACGCGCGCGCGGCGCAGACGCTCCTCCGCTTTCTTGCGCACCTCGACATCGGCGCTCAGCAACAAGCTTGGAACGGTAATGCTGATCAAGAACATCAACACCAGCAGGAACGATGCGTTAAGGTCCGTAGTTGCGAACGGGCCGCCGCCCGTGAGCGTGCCCCAGATCGTGATACCCGCAAGCATCAGGGCGACCGTCGCGGTATCGCGTGGACCGCGGCGCAGCGCCGCCCACAACATCGGCAAGATCGCCAGAAAACCCAGTGGATCTCGGCCGGGCGTTTGCTCGATCAAAGGGCTGAAAGCAATGAGTCCAACAACCGCCGCTGTCGTGAGGACGCCAACCGTCTCCTGAAGCGCATGGCGTTCGAAGTCATGATAGCGGCTTGATGCCCAAAGCACGATAACGGGAGTAATGACCAGTGCGCCTGTCACGTCTCCCAGCCACCAGGTGATCCACGCGTCCGCGAAACTTTTCTGTTCGATGTACCCGAAGATTGTCAGACTGGTCAGTCCAATGCTGGCGCTGATCGGCGTCGCGATGACGACGCAGATCACCGCAAACTTTGCGACAGAATCGGGGGTTGAAAACGTGTTACATCCGCTCGACCACCGATTAATGAGGTAAGCGCCTACAATCGCTTCAAGAGCGTTGCCGGCCGCAATCGCGATTGCGGTAGCAACCGAGCCCGCCGTCGTCGCATTTGCAATCAACGCTGCCGCAAAAATTGCTGGCCAGGTCCGATATCCCCCCAACAGCACCGCCGCCAGCGCGACACCTGTCGGCGGCCAAATTGGCGTTGAACTGGGATGAATGGACGCGAGAGCAAGCCCACCTTTGGCCAAGACGAGATAGATGGCGCCGATTGCGACCAGACAACCGACGTAGCTGACAACTCGGCTAGAATTTGTCTCGGGAGCTAATGATCGAGGATTGGACATCGTCCACGTCCTGGACTAGGCAAATGCTTCGTCTATCGAAACTGACTTTTGATCTCTGGATCTAACATCGCTAGATGGATACTGGCAGATGCACTCAGGTCCAATTGATCACAGCAGTTTGCTGGCGGACTAAGAGACGGCACGTGATCGAGCTGGCCGACTTGCTGTTCAATCCCCGCCGATTGCGTTAGAACCAGTGGGACGAACAGGGCACCGTTGCACCCCGAGGAATTCGCGCCATCTCGTGTTCACCCCGAGCTTTTGGGGGATGCATCGTACGACGAAGATAGGCGCTCCGAAAGCCGGATCTGGACCTGGACCAGGTCGCTGTGCGCGACAAAGGCCTATCTCTCGTTGGAGTCTCGGGACTGAACCACTTGCACGATAGCTTGCTGCGACGTGACGAGGAAGCGGAAGCTTCGCAGAAGCATCTCCATGACCGATGAGGCGACGAGTCCGTTGCGTGGGCCGTGGCGTTTGCGATGGGCGGTGCAAATCGGCCTTGATCGAACAACCGTAAAGAAGCCTGTGATCGAGTGACATCGTTCGACGACTTGCGCGGCGGTCATCAAGTTTGAAGCGCTGCGTCCTTTGTTCGCTATCGCTGACAAAACGGCGCACTCACTTCACCGCATTCAAGCATCTTTGAAAAAGCAGCACTGGCGTGCTCACGCCGCCAGCGGGCGGCAATTAATCACTTGCGTGGGCATCCGAAGACGAATGCGCCGTACTACACGGCCTTCGTCCGGATTGATCAAAGCGAATTGGCGGGCATACCGAAGATTCGCCGGTGTCCCGGCATGCCGGCGATCGTCTTGCTCGCGACCGCTCACCGGGCCGCGTTCGAGTCCACCGTCGGCCGCTCGCATGTCATTCGATCAATCATTCCGACACAAATGACGTGTGAAACGCTTGATAGCCTCTTGCTCTTAAGCGCCAGCCGCACGTTTCGGCGCGCAGTGAGATTACGCCGCTGTAATAGCGACATACCGGCTCGGTCAAGGGATGGCGTGAGAAATCGGATTACTCCTGAGAATATGAAGTCTCGAGATTTCATCGATTTTGGCGTAGGCCGCTCTACAGCCCAAAGCCTCGGCCAATCTCCCGCATCAGCCTGAGCGCGGCGTCAGTATGGCGGCCATAGAACAGCGCGCGATCAAGCTGCGAAAAGATGCCCATTCCAAATAGCGCGATAGCAACGCCTCTAAGCATGGTTGGGGACCGGGTTTGAACGATGCTGCGAAAGTTCAACACGGCCCCAGCCGCAGGATGGGGTCAGCAGCCGGGGCCGGCATTCCCATTCCAATGTGCCGCAATCGGCGGTAATCGGCACGCTCTCAGCAAGCCACAAGAATGCTAACGAACTCTTTCTCGCGCTGCCGTCCGGCGCGCCCACGCCGTTGAGGTTGGATCAATGTGGCGCAGCGTGGGCGCTCCCCATCTGCTGCCTTGCTGAGTTGCCGTGCGATGCTTGAGTTGCCGTGCGATGCTCTTGCCTGAGGTCTTGCGTTTCCCAATTCGCGGCATCGCTGCTAACGATTGGGATGGCAGGCTCTCACCTTGATGCTGCAAGCCCCCCTCGGGCCAGCCTTGGCCCCTTGGGGGCTGGAGGGGACAATGCGGGGCCAAGGCGGTCCGACGGATGGCGCTGAGGAGCGCCACGCAATTGAGGCTAATCCCAGTCGGCGATATCGCTGTGTTCACTTGTGACCGGGAACAGATATTGTAATGTTCCAACAAAGGAACATGGTGGCTGGCTATGAAAGACATGCAGGCCCGGTCCGAGAAGCTTCGCCGAGATGCCACTGAGTGCGCCCTTATTCGCGACTTGGCGACTGATCCCAAGAAGCGTGAGCTATTTGCTCAGATTAGCCGAACACCTTGATGTGCTCGCATCGGCAGTGGAGCAAGTTATTGCCGACAGCGGTGGTACCGACATCGCTCCCATGCCGCCCAAGCCATGAACTTGATTGCGAACTTGCCCTCGGGCCGCCTCTCGCAAATCAGCCGAGAATGCCTATTCTTCCCGCATGCGTTCATTTGAGTTTTGCCTGCCGACGAAGGGCATTGCGGTCCCGGTCGGCCCCGATTGGCTCCACGAAGTAAAATACGACGGTTATCGGCTCCGACTGGAGCGCGATGGCGACCGCGTGCGCCTGATCACGCGTGGCGGCTATTGGTCAGCTGAGGGCCACAACCGGACTCATGTATTGCCGCAACTTTCAGGCTTGGTGTTGACGACGTTGAAAAACATGCATCACGACTCCGAGCGCAAGGAACGAGGTTTGGAACGCACGCGACGCCGAAGTCAGCCATGGGCAGTAGCGAACATGCAATTTCAGCGGGAGCTGGACACGAAACGATGTTCAAAAAGCCCCTCGGCAATGCCGTGGACCGCAAGAAGATGTCCCGCCCGAGGTTCTGCCCACAATTGATGCGGATCTAGAAACTTCCTCGCCGATGTGATGAACAGCGTTTTGAGATCGCTGCCTCCAAAACACACGCAGGTCGGATTCGTCACCGGTAAGTCAATGACCGTGTCAATCTCGCCGTTCGGCCTATAGCGCGCCACCCGTCCGCCCGAAAAGAACGCCGTCCAAATCCCTCCGTCGACATCTACGCACGCACCATCTGGTCGCTGCTGCGAGGAACTGTAATCCGCAAACAGGCGCCGGTTGCGGATTACGCCGTCGTCGAGATCGAAGTCGAACATCCAAGTGCGGTAGCGCCGCGTGTCTGTGAAATAAAGCGTGCGATTGTCAGGCGAGAATGCGATCCCGTTGGTCACGATCACGTCGCCGAAAGACCGCGTCACCTCGCCGTTTCCCGTCACACAGTAGAGCGAGCCGTTCGGACGGTGTAGCTGATTGTCCATGGTGCCGATCCACAATCTGCCACGCGCGTCAACGCGGCCGTCATTGAGCCTGTTGTCAAGCCCGCCTTCGACTTCGCACACTTGGGCTATCGGCGCGCCGTCGGCACCTTGGCGAAACAGACGCAGATCCTGCGCAAGCAGGTGCGCGCCGTCCGCCGTCAAAGCCTGGCTGCCCAGGAATTGGCAATCGTAGGAGGATGTCTGGTAGGCACCCGTCGACGGATCGAACGATTGGTGCAGCCTTCTATCGATGTCGATCCACCACAGCTTGCGGGAACGATCGCACCACAGGGGCGTCTCGCCAAGGATGTCTGCGCTGGCAACGGCAGTCTCGACTCTGGACGCGGGAATCAAATTGGCGCTCATGCCGAAATCCGATACCAGTCGCGCGCGTCATCCCCGAAGGCCTGAAAGCCGGTCGCGGTCACGGCGATGGTATCTTCGAGCTTGATGAAGCCACGCCGCGAATGCGGCAGCGTGGTCTCGATCGAAATGACCATCCCAGCTTCGAGAGGTACATGGGCGTCGTCGGCGGGATAGGGAATGGGGCCGGTCGCCATAAGCCGTGGCGCTTCGTGGCTGACGATGCCCATGCCATGGGCCACGAACTGCAGCTGCTTGCCGTGAGGCGACCGCGCCAGCGCTTCCGTGGCGGCGGCGTAAATCTCGCTACCCATCAGGCCCGCGCGAATTGGGGCGCGCGCGGCCTGTTGGATCAGGTCGATTTCAGCGAGCAGATCGACAAGCTCGCTGTCCGGCGTGCCGTGCACCGCCATTCGGCAAAGATCGCCGATGTAACCTCGGTAGTTGCCGCCCGAATCCAGCGAGATGATATCGCCGGGCTTGAGACGTTGGTGCGAGGGAGCCCGATTGAGGCTCGTTCCCATCGTCACCAGGGCGTATTCGAAGGTCATGTCACGGGACAATTCGGCTTGCCGCAGACGATCTATGATCTCGCGCTTGCTCTGCCCGAGGCCGGTTTGACTGGCTGCCTCCATCATGGAGGCGACCACCCGCTCGGACGCTTCGCGGAGGATCTCCAGCTCGCCCGCGGTTTTGATCGATCGTAGTTTCTCCAGCGGCCGCATGGCCTCGACGAGCTGACAATGCGGGAGCTCCGTGCGCAGCACGTCGGCTGCGTCCAGCGGTAGGAACGACGCCTCAACGCCGATACGAAGCGCAGGCGTCGCCATCGTCTTGATGTGTTTGAGCGCGAGCGTCATAGCCTCGACCGAGGTTGACGATCCAAACACGACCGCCGGCAACCAGCATCCGTCGATCGTCCTGTTCTGGATGCTGTCCCCCTCGTTCCGATTGGCGATGTAGACCGACTTGTCGAGCGCGCCCTTCACGTAGACGAAGATGGGGAGATATCGGCTGATGCCGATCGCCTCCATGTAATCGAATTGGAAGTGATAGTACCCGCCGAGAAGGTACTGGATGTTGTGCTTCGAGGTGACAATCAAGATGTCGATGTTGAAGTCGTCGAGCAGGCCATCCAGCTTGACCGTGGAGAACGGGATTGTCGCGCTCATTGATCGTTCTTCTGCATCGACGATTTGATCCCGGGGCAGACCCAAAAGTCAGCTGTCCTTCCAGGAGGACAGCGCATGCGCGACACAGCCATTGATGTGCTCGCTGAGGACGGCCTTAGCGCTCTTGATGTCCCGCTTCAGGGCGCATTCAAGCAGCGCCTTGTGCTGGTTGATCGTCTCCCTGCCGCGATAGCGCAGCGCATAGCGGAAATATTTGTCGAACACGATCGCGTGAGTATGCATAAGCTCGCGCGACCCGCAGCTGGAGATCAGCGCTTGATGGAATTCGCCGTCGTAGCGCTTGCGCAACTCGGGATCGTCGCCGTCCTTAAGGACAGTGCGCTCGGTGGCTGACAGCTTGTGATGCGCTGACACCACGCGGCCCTCCCACTCGACGTCCCCGGCCCGAAACGACTCCGCCATAGCGTGATGCTCAAGCAGGATCCGCAGATCGGCAAGCTCGCGCAGGTTCTGGATCGAGATAGGCGCCACCTCAAAGCCACGCTGGCCTTCGGCGACCACAAAACCTTCCGACGCTAGGCGATTGAGAATCTCACGCAGCGTCGAGATGCTGACGCCGTAGTCCTCCTTGACCGCATCGAGCTTGAGACGGCCCGCGGGCCTGAGCACGCCGAAAATGATGTCGGACCGAATGCGCTGATAGCCGCTGTCGCCCGCTGATAAGGGCCGTTCCTCAAGTGCCGTCATTGCCTCTGATCTCGCTTGACCGATCATGCTCCACCGTGAGGCGAGCCGAACCATCTTTACCGCAAGGATTATAGGACCGCAATCACCTCTGACGTTCTAAGCTATCTCATATGACCTTTGATCTATCATTTGACATCCAAATCGATGTATGATGTCTAAAAACAGCTAAAGGCACGAAACGAGCGCCGAAGTCGCCGGTCGCGCCCGGTCAAACCAGGGAGGAAACGATGAGCTTGTTGGTACGGGCGCTGTCTGCGACGGCGATCTGCGTAGCGCTGACGGTCGGGGCGTCCGCCGCCGACGACATCCAGGATCGGACGATCAGGTGGGGGCACCTCAACAACACCGATCATCCCGTCAGCTTTGGCGTGCAAAAGTTCGCTGAGATCCTGCTGGCCAAAAGCGGGGGCAAGATGAAGGTGCGCGAGTTCGCCGCTTCGCAGCTCGGCAACGAATTGCAACAGCAATCGGCGCTACGGGGCGGCACGCAGGAGATGCTGTCGGCCTCGACGACGTCGCTCGCGACCGTCATTCCAGAGTTCGGCCTGATCGATTTCCCGTTCCTGTTCAACACGACCGAGCAGGCCGATGCTCTCGCGACCGGCAAATTCGGCAAGGCGATGATGGATGCGCTGCCGTCGAAAGGGCTGATTGGCCTCGGATATTGGGGCCTGGGCTTCCGCAACGTCACGAACAGCACTCGCCCGATCACCAAGCTTGAGGACTTCAGCGGCCTCAAGCTTCGTGTGATTCCGAATCCGGTCTATCTCGAAAGCTTCAGTGCCTTTAAGGCAAATCCGGTCCCGATGGCTTTCGGTGAGCTGTATTCGGCGCTCGAGACCCGCACCGTCGACGGCCAGGAGAATCCATACACGGTCATTCTCTCGAACAAATTCTACGAAGTGCAGAAATACGTTTCCGCCACAAATCACACCTTTACTCTGAACATCATCCTGGTGAGTAAGATCTTCTGGGACAAGCTGTCGCCGACCGAGCAGGGCCTGATGCGTGAAGCTTATGAAGAAAGCCGCGGCTATCAGAAGGAGCAGACCCGCCTTCAGACCGACAAGGCTCTGGCGGAGCTGCAGGCCAAGGGCATGCAGTACAACGCGATCGCTCCCGACGAAACCGAGCGCATGCGGAAGGCGGCGCAGCCGGTCGCGGACAAGACGTCGGCCAACCTTCGTCCCGAGACGGTGAAGCTCTTCAACGAAGAAGTCGAGCGCATCCGCAAGGACGTGAAGTAGTCGACTTCTTTTATAACGCAGGCCGAGCCGGCCAGTGGCCGGCTCCGCCCTCAGATGCCCGGACGTCACGCATGGCGCGAGTTCTCGACCTCTATTGCACGTTCCTGAAGGCCGTCATTGCCGCGTGCCTCGCGGTCATGGTGGTCCTGGTCTTCGGCAATGTCGTTCTGCGTTACGGCTTCAACTCCGGAATCACGATTTCCGAAGAGTTGTCGCGCTGGTTGCTGGTCTGGTTGACCTTCCTCGGCGCAATCGTCGCGCTTCGCGAACACGCTCATCTTGGCGTCGATAGCCTCGTCCGGATGCTGCCGGCTTCTGGCAAGCGCATATGCTTCGTCATCAACTATTGCCTGATGCTCTTCGCCGACTGGCTGTTGCTGTCGGGAAGCTGGCGCCAGACCATCATTAACATCGACGATCGCGCGCCGGCGACTGGTCTCTCGATGGCGATCTTTTACGGGGTTGGCGTGATCTTCGGCGTGTCGGCCGCAGTCATCCTTCTCTACGACCTCCTCCGCGTGCTTACGGGACAGGCGAGCGAATCCGACATGGTGGCCGTCAAGGAATCGGAAGAGCACTGATGTCTCATCGAACCGCGCCAGGCAGCATCCACCTCCAGCAGTCCACCGGGATCGAGTCATGACGATCGCCGTCTTCACATTCTCGCTGCTGGGCGCCATGGCTCTGGGCATGCCGATCGCCTTCGCGCTCATCGTCTGCGGCGTGGCCCTGATGAGCACGATCGGCATGTTCGATGCCCAGATCGTGGCGCAGAACGTCATCAACGGGGCCGACAGCTTTCCGCTGATGGCGATTCCCTTCTTCATGCTCGCAGGCGAGATCATGAACAAGGGAGGGCTGGCCAAGCGTATCGTCAACGTCGCGCTGGTCGCGGTGGGGCATTTCCGTGGCGGGCTCGGCTATGTCACGATCCTTGCGTCCTGCATCCTCGCGTCGCTGTCTGGCTCGGCGGCTGCCGATGCAGCGGCGCTCGCGGCCCTTCTGGTGCCCATGATGGTGGCGGCGGGGCACAAGAAGTCCTATGCGGCGGGCCTCGTGGCGGCGGGCGGCATCATTGCTCCCGTCATCCCTCCCAGCATCGGCTTCGTCATCTTCGGCGTCGCCGCGGGCGTATCTATCTCGAAACTGTTTCTGGCTGGCATCGTGCCGGGGCTGCTGCTCGGCGCAGGGCTTTGTCTGGCCTGGGCGTGGGTGGTGCGGAAAGAGAACCTTTCGCCGCCGCCACGGGCCTCGTGGTCGGAGATCGTCAAGGCCGTCGTCGACGGCTTCTGGGCGCTGATGCTGCCGGTCATCATCGTGGTCGGCCTGCGTTTCGGCATCTTCACGCCCACGGAAGCCGCGGTGGTCGTCGCCGTCTACTCCCTGTTCGTGGCGACCTGCGTCTACCGCGAGCTGAAACTGTCGCAACTCTACGCGATCTTCGTCTCCTCTGCCGTGACGACGAGCATCGTCATGTTCCTGGTTGCTGCGGCGCTGGTATCGTCCTGGCTCATCACCGTGTCGGAGATATCCGCACAGGTCGTGACCCTGTTGAAGCCTTTCATGGGCGACAAGACGCTGCTGATGCTCGCGATCATGGTCGTGGTTGTCATCGTGGGGACGGCGCTCGACATGACGCCGACGATCCTCATTCTCACACCGATCCTGATGCCGATCGTCAAGGCGGCGGGCATCGACCCCGTCTATTTCGGCGTGCTCTTCATCATCAACAATGCCATCGGCTTGATCACGCCCCCGGTGGGCATCGTGCTCAATGTCGTCTGCGGCGTCTCCAGGATCAGCATGGAGGATATCATCAAGGGTGTCTGGCCCTTCATGATCGCGCAACTCATCGTCCTGTTCGCGATGGTGCTGTTCCCGGGGTTGGTGACGATCCCGGCAAAGTGGTTTGGCGGCTAGTCGCGCGTTGGCAAAGGACAAGAGGGACAAAATGGCCGCTCAAATCATGATTCTCAATGGACCCAATCTCAATTTCCTCGGCATCCGCGAGCCTCACATCTACGGCTCGACGACGCTTGAGCAGATCGAGGCGAGCTGCCAGGTGCTGGCCGATCAGCTCGGAGTTTCGATGTCGTTCCATCAATCGAACATAGAGGGCGAACTCGTCAGCCTGATCCAGTCCGCCCATGGCAACGCGGATGCCATCATCATAAATCCCGCGGCCTATTCATTTACCTCGATCGCGCTGATCGATGCGCTGAAGATCTTCGAGGGCGTGAAGATCGAGGTGCATATCTCGAACATTCACGCGCGGGACGAGCTGCACCGCCACTCCATCACCTCGAGTGCCTGCACGGCGGTCATTTGCGGCCTGGGTCCTTATGGCTATCTTGCTGCGATCCTGGCCGCCGCGCAGCGGCTGGGGCAATTGCCTGGTACCATTCCGTCGGCTCTGCACGGGCTTGCGGCCGGCAGCAGAGCGTAGGCATGGAGGGCGGGATGCGCGGCAGAGGATTTCTCGCCATCTGGAGCGACGTCGAGGCACACGACCTGACCAATTACCGGCACTGGTTGACGCGTGAGCACACGACCGAGCGCGTGACAACGAGGGGATTCCTGGCATCGCGTGTGTTCCGGGCGGCAAGGGACGACATCAACCGCTTCTTCATTTTGTATGAGCTGGAAGCACCCGAAGTGCTCGACGGCGAGGCCTATCTGGCGCGCCTCAACGCACCGACGCCGTGGTCACAGCGCATCATGCCGAAGCTCGGCAATTTCATGCGCGGCGGCGGCGTTATGGTGGCGCGCGCAGGACGGGGCGAGGGAGCCACGATCACGGCGCAGCGGATCGAAAAGCTGCCAGCCAGCCCGCAAAACCTCGCCGACGCGCTTGTAGCCTGCGATGGGGTCGCCGCCGTCCAGATCGGCGCGACCGACCAGGCGCGGACATCGGTGCAGACAATTGAAAAGGGCATGCGGAAGGATGAGGGCTTTTTCTCGGGTCTTCTGGTGATCGAGGCGCTCGACGCTACCTCCTTGCGGGCTGCTTTGCAGCAGGCGCGGACGGTAACTCCTGACGTCATGGGCCGGGCCAGCGAGCCGGAAGTCTATTTGGGAATGTTTGCGCTCGAGGCCCGCATTGCGGATTTCGGCTAATGGCCATGTTCTCTCTCGCTGCGCTGACCGTGCTCGAGCTGGCACCTCCCGAGATGATTGAACTCGCGGCCCGTTGCGGCTACGACAAAGTAGGACTGAGGCTGTTACCCGCAACGCCTGGCGGAGTTGCATATCGCCTGATGGACGATGCACCGCTGCTACGGGCAACTTTGCAACGGTTGCAGTCGACGGGAATAACCGTCGCCGATCTCGAGGTCGTTGCGTTCAGACCGGACACCGACATTGCCTTTTTCGCCCCCTTCTTCGAGGCCGGGGCCCGCCTCGGGGCCAAGCACATCCTTGTCGCATCCTATGATCCAGATCTGGCAAGGTTCGAGGAACGCTACCGGCAGTTTTGCGAAGCTGGAGCGGAGTATGGCCTCACGTCCGACCTCGAGTTCATGCCATGGACTAGCGTTCCAGATCTGCGGACAGCGCTGCGGCTCGTCAGCGACCTCGCTCATCCCGCGGCCGGCATTCTAGTCGACGCGCTGCATTTTGATCGATCGCGAAGCTCGCTTGCGGACCTTCGCTCCATCCCCACCGATCGTCTTCATTATTGGCAGATCTGCGACGGCCCGGCCGAGCGCCCGCTGAACACGGAACAGCTCATCCATGCCGCGCGCGAGGAGCGCATGTTTCCGGGCGAGGGTGGCATCGATCTGGTCAGCTTGACTAAGGCGATGCCGGACAGTCTGACGATCAGTGTCGAGGTTCCGACCGTTCGATTGGCAAAGACCATAGACGCCGAAGCGCGGGCGCGCCGAGCGCTGGCAGCGGCCAAGGTCATTGTCGAGAGGGCGCGCGCGACGTGAAAGAAGGCGGCTTGGGATGGTGCAAGCCAATCACTCCTGGGACGGTGAGACCGATCTCCTAGTCATCGGCGCCGGTGCGGCGGGCATGACGGCCGCACTTGTGGCCGCCCTCGAAGGGCTTCAGGTTATCCTCTGCGAGAAGTCGGACATGGTGGGCGGCACGACCGCAACCTCCGCCGGCACCGTCTGGATCCCGGGTAGTCGGCAAGGACGGCTCACCGGAAAGCCTGATACGCCCGAGGGCGCCCGCACCTATCTTGCTGCAATGCTCGGCGAGCACGCGACCGACCAACGCCTGGACATGTATCTCAAGGCGGGTCCGATCGTGCTCGACTATCTCGAACAGAAAACGAGCGTCCGGTTCGCGGCGCCCCCAGTCCATCCCGACTACAAAGACCTTCCGGGCGCCGCGATCGCCGGCCGCGCACTCGGAGCAGTTCCGTTTGACGGACGCGAGCTCGGAGACGACTTCGCCCGGATCAGACCGCCACGCCGCGAATTCATGGTTCTCGGCGGGATGATGGTTGGGAAGGCGGACATTCCGCCGCTATTGGCGCCTTTCCGCGACTGGTCCAGTTTTCGGCATGCCGCAGGTCTGCTCACCCGGTATGCGCTGGATCGTGTCAACTACAGGCGCGGCACACGCCTGATTATGGGCAATGCGCTTGTGGCTCGACTTTTTGACAGCATTCGGCGCGCCAATGTCACTCTTCGCTTTGAGACGGGGTTGAGCGAGTTGATCAGCGACCGCGGTGCGATCGTAGGGGCTGTCCTCTCATCACCAAACGGACAGCTGGCCATACGCGCCCACAAGGGCGTGGTGCTCGCAACCGGAGGGATTGGCTGGAGCCGAGAGCTCCGCGAACGGCTGTTTCCGCACGCGGCGCGCCGCTACTCGCTCGCGCCATCGAGCAATACTGGCGATGGCATCCTGGCCGGGGAGCGCATCGGCGCCGGCCTGGAGCGCGGCCTCGATAGTCCGGCCCTGTGGATGCCGAGTTCTGTCATGAGGCAGACGGACGGCCGCCTTTCAGTCTTCCCCCATATCCTGCTCGATCGTGCCAAGCCGGGACTACTCGCCGTCAACAGGTCAGGGCGACGCTTCGTCAACGAGGCTAATTCCTACCACGACTTCGTCGCCGCGATGCTGGCGTCGAATGCTGCGGCGACGCCGGCCTTCCTGATCTGCGACAGAACCTTCATCAGGGATTTTGGAATCGGGCTGGTTCACCCAGGAACCAGAAGCCTGACCTCCTACCTGCAAGCCGGTTATCTGCTTGAAGGTCAGACGATCGAAGAGTTGGCTCAACAGATCGGCACTGACGCCGACCAGCTTGCTTCGACCGTGAAGCGATACAACCGCTACGCCGAAGCGGGGATCGATGAGGAGTTTGGCCGAGGTACCAGCGAATTGAATAGGTTCAATGGCGATCCCGACAACAAGCCGAACCCTTGTCTCCGGCGGATCGGCCCAGGTCCGTATTATGCCGTTGCCGTATGGCCATCAGATCTCGCCAGCAGCGCCGGCTTGCGAACGGACGCTCGCGCTCGGGTGATGTCTCACGACGATAGAATCATACCAGGGCTGTATGCCGTTGGTAACGATTCATCTTCCATTTTCCGCGGCATGTACCCAGGACCCGGTACAATGATCGGCCCGGCCGTGGTATTCGCCTGGTGCGCTGCAATCGACTCTGCAGGAACTTTCACCGAATACTTAAAGTAATCACCTGCAAGCGACAGGGCAGGCAAGTGACAGACCGCGTCATGCCTCGGGAGACGCAGGGTTGCCGATCTACCTCGATCATCAGTGACTTTGTCGCTTCCTGCCCGAATCGGGGCATTCGCGTCGATTCACGCGCGTCTCTGCGATGTCTGGTCTGGCCTCGACTGCCGACGTCCGGGACACCATGCCGATCTTCGCCTTCGGGCCACAAGCGGTCGTCAGGCAGCAACCGCAAGATTTCGGCTGGTGGTCATCAGGCTCAGAAAAAGATGCGGACGTTCCATCTCCGGTTTCCGCCGCGCGTTTGACCGCGTCGATCACTGTGAGGGTTTTCAGCCCTTCGCGCCCGCTCACCACAGGCTCGGCCGTACCGCGGATGACTCCGCAGAAATTGGCGATCTGCAGAGCAAGCGGGTCTTCGTTCTCGTAGCTCAGCCGCTCGCGCTCAATCGGCGCCCACCAGCTGGCCTTGCTAGGATGATGCCATAGATCGAGTTGCGGAATAGCCAGCGATGCCCTCGTGCCGCCGATCTGGTAGCAACTCTCCTGCGTATGACTGTAGGCCGAGTTCTCACCGGCGGTGAATTCCCAGCTCCAGGGCGACTGGATGGTATCGGAGACATTGACCGTTCCCAATGCGCCGGAGGCGAAGTGAGAGGATCAACGCCGTCTCTTCAACCTCATTTCCACGCAGCCGATTGGATTGGGCCGCTTGCACCGCCACGATATCCCCACAGAGGTACCGTAGCAGGTCGACATCGTGGATGAGATTCAGGAAAACGGGACCCGCCCCTCTCTCGCGACGCCAGGCCACATCGAAATAGTCGTCCGGCTTGATCAGCCAGAACATGCCATGCACCGACACGATCTGGCCCAGCCGGCCCCTTTCGATCTCCGCCCTAGCGCGCTGAATCATCGGGTTGTGGCGGCGATGATGGCCGGTAAGCAGCGGCACGCCCGCCCGCTCGGAGGCTTCGACCAGTGCATGTGCAGCGACGACGTCATCCGCTAACGGCTTCTCGATGAGCGCCGGGATGCGAGCTGCGATACAATCCATGCCGTTGGCTACATGCATCTGATTAGGGGTTGGCGACAACCACCCCCTCCGGCCGATTTTCGGACAGCATGTCCTGAAAGGACGGAAACCAGTCCACCTTCGGCGACGCCGCCAACTCTCGGGCCGCCGGCATCGGATCGACGATCGACGACAGTACCGCCTCCGGCCGCGCGAGAATGTGCTCGACGTGTCGCTTGCCGATGAGACCCGCTCCCATCAGCGACAGGCGGACGGGTGCACTCATACGATGCTATCCCTTGCTCTCATCAAGCAGCTTGGCCACGCGACGCAAGCCGAGCAGATAGCCCTGGGTGCCGAAGCCTGCGATGACCCCATCAGCCCGTTTGGAGACAAACGAATGGTGACGGAATTCCTCGCGCTTGTGCACGTTGGAAATGTGCACCTCGATCACTGTCCCCTCGAATGTGTTCAGCGCATCCAGGATGGCGACTGACGTATGGGTGAAAGCCGCGGGATTCATCACGATCCCGGCAGCCGTCTCGCGCGCCTCGTGGATCCAGTCGATCAGCTCGTATTCCCTGTTCGACTGGTGAAAGCGAATCTCCAGGCCGAGCTCCCCGGCCAGCGCACGGCAATCTCGGTCCACATCCGCGAGCGTCTCGTGGCCATAGATGTGGGGCTGGCGCTTGCCGAGCAAATTGAGATTTGGTCCGTTGAGGACGTAGACAAGACGACTCACGAAAGACCTCCATTCAGTGATGGGCAAGGATCTCGCCAAGAAACTGCCTGGTGCGGGCATGCTCTGGATTGCGGAAGAACGCCTCGGGCGCGCCTTCTTCGATGATCTGGCCTTCAGCCATGAAGATCACACGATCCGCAACCTGGCGGGCAAAGCCCATCTCGTGCGTGACGCAAATCATGGTCATGCCGTCGTTGGCGAGGCCTATCATCGTATCGAGCACCTCCTTGACCATCTCAGGATCGAGAGCCGAGGTCGGCTCGTCAAATAGCATCACCTTGGGCTGCATGCATAGCGCGCGCGCAATTGCGACGCGCTGTTGCTGACCACCCGAAAGCTGAGCTGGATACTTCTCGGCCTGTTCACCAATGCGCACGCGCTCGAGGTATTTTCGCGCGGTCGCCTCTGCCTCGGCCTTGCCGATGCGGCGCGCGCGAATGGGGGCGAGCATGCAGTTCTGCAACACCGTCATATGCGGAAAAAGGTTGAAGCTCTGAAAAACCATCCCGACGTCCTGACGTACGACATCGATGGCCTTGATGCTGTCGTCCAGCCGATGACCGTTCACCACGATACTGCCCTGCTGGATCGCCTCCAGGCGGTTGATACAGCGGATTAGCGTCGACTTGCCCGAACCGGACGGACCGCAGAGCACGATCTTCTCGCCCTTGCGCACGGTGAGATCGACATCGCGGAGAGCTTGGTACCCGCCGTACCACTTCTGCACACGCTTCATTTCGATCAGAATCTGGTCCTGCATGCTGGCCTCCGCTGTCGGGCGGCGGCCAACGCGGATCGCGCGTCGGCCGCTCGCAGGGACTACTGAACGGCGAAAGGAACGCCGGGGACCGTGTCGGGGAAAACCGGGACCGGCACCTTCATCCATTTGGCGTAGAAGGCGGCCAGCTTGCCGTTCGACTTGATCTGGTCGATGAACTTGTTGACCGTCTCGTTCCACTCCTTGTCTCCCAGGCGCGTGCATGCGCCGTTGTATAGAGCGGAGAAATGAAGCTTCGGTTCGAACCCGAGCTCCGGTTTCGCGGCATTCAGACGCTGCGGGTAAAACAAGTTCGCACCGACGGCCTGGACCTGGCCAGAGAGCAGCGCCTGTATCGTGGCCGCGTCATCGTCGAATCTGCGGATTTCGGTCCCGGACGGGGCGTTGTTGGTGACCTGCGTATCTTGCGTCGAGGAGCGCGGGACACCGATGACATATTTGCCCATATCAGCATTGCTGTTGATCGGCGTCGCCTGGGCCGCGACAAGCGTAATCTCATTGGCGACATACGGCTTGGAATACTGCACTGCCTTCGCACGCTCCGGCAGCATGGCCATGGTCGCGAACAGGATGTCCACACGGCCTGTGGTCAGTGCCGGGATACGATTGGCAACGGCCAGAGGCGCGAACTCGGCCCTCACGCCAAGGAATTCAGCGAAGGCACGCCCCATGTCGGCATCGATGCCCTCCTGCTTTCCCGAGCTGTCGACAAAGCCCCAAGGCGCATTATCGCCCTGAATGCCGATGACGACGACGCCCTTCTTCTTCACGTCTTCCAGAGTGCCCGCCTGCGAGCCGCCTGCGACAACGATGGCCGACAGAGTCAGCAGCGCAATGCCGACCTGGCGGCGATTGAGTGAAAACAACATGAGTATCTCCTCCTGGTGATGGCTGTATTTGATTGGGCAGGTGCGCCGTTCCTACCTTTGATTGGCCAGGGCGAGCCTGGCCTCCATCCGGCTGCCCCACCATGAGAGTGGCCAGCAGAGGATGAAATACATCGCGCCAACCACGCCGAAGACCAGCAACGGCTGGTAGGTCTGGTTCGATACGATTTGACCGGCGCGGGCGAGTTCGATGAAGCCGACAATGGCGGCGAGCGAGGTGCCCTTGATGAGTTGCACGAGATAGCCGATGGTCGCCGGCAGCGAGATGCGAATAGCTTGCGGCAGCACGATGTCGCGCATGCGCCAGGAATAATGTAGACCGAGCGCCATTGCGGCCTCGGTCTGACCGCGAGGCACGGCCTGGATTGCGCCGCGCCAGATCTCGCCGAGAAAAGCCGAGGCGTTGACGGTGAACCCGATCGCCACCGCAACGAATGCTGACAGCTTCAATCCGAGGAGCGCCAAGCCGTAGTACACCACAAACAGTTGCAGCAGCAGCGGTGTGCCCTGGAAGATAACGATATAGATCCGGACCATCCATTCCACAGTCGTGCGACCGCAGGTGCGCAACAGTGCGACGATCAGGCCGGCGGTACAGCCACCGACGAATGCAACCAGCGTCAGCAGCACCGTCCACTGCAGACCACGCAGGAGGAAGCCGAACTCGGGAAGACCGAAATGCGGTGTCATGATCTGCCCTTCTCAGCGCGTCGGATACGAGAAGAAACGGTGGGAGATGATCGCGAAGCCCGACATCAGCAGCCAGGAGATCGCGAGGTAGAGGAAGGTGACGAAGAAATAGACCTCGAAGCTGCGGAATGTGTCGCTTTCGATGCGCTGCGCAACCGACGTCAACTCATCGGCGGAGACGGCCGAACAGATCGACGAGGTCAGCGTCAGCATGACGAACTGCCCCGTGAGCGACGGGTAGATCGCGCGAAGCGCGGGCTTGAGTACAATGAAACGAAACACTTGTCCTTTGTGCAATCCGAGCGCGTAGCCGGCCTCAACCTGTCCCTGGTGAACAGACTGCACGCCGCCACGGATGATCTCGATGGCGTACGCGCCTCCATTCACGCCGAGTGCAATAATGGCGGTGGCGGTCGGATTGAGCTTCAATCCGATGAGCGGCAGTGCAAAGAACAGAAAGAAGATCTGCACCAGGAAAGGCGTATTGCGCACGATCTCGACGAAGCCGATCACGATGGCACGTAACCAGGCCGCCTTCGAATCGCGTGCCGCGACGCCGGCGACGCCGATGATCATCGCCAGTGTCATGCCGGCAAGCGCCAGACCTAACGTGCCCACGCACCCCCACAGCAGCGCGGGCATGGCATGCCAAACCACCGAGAAATCGAGCGTATAGCCCATCTTGCGTTTCCTCTCGGGCGTTGTGCGTGCCGCTCGCCCATCGGCCGGGTGTCACCCTCCCAGGGATGCGAAAGTTGAGAAGAAGACGTCTGGATCGGGTGAAACGCCCGTGAACAGGCGGAAAGCTTCGGTGCCCTGGAAGATCGCCATGCCGCCACCGTCGACCGTGCGGCAGCCGAGGGTACGGGCCGCGCGCAGCAGTGCGGTTTCCAGCGGGAAATAGACGATCTCGGCGACCCATAGATCGGGACGCAGCAAGGCCGTCGGCAGCGGTGTGCCCGGATACTTGTCCATGCCGATCGGAGTCGCGTTGACAATTCCGTCTGCGGCAGCCACGGCCGCTGCAACATCCTGGCCGGCCTTCAAGCGCCCCTCTGCAAATCGGGGGGACAAGCCGTCGACCACACTCTGCGCCTTGGCCAGGTCCAAGTCGACAATGATCAACTCCTGCACGCCGAGTTTCATCAGCGCAAAAGCGACTGCCGCGCCTGCGCCGCCGGCGCCGAATTGGACGACACGACCGAGCGACGCGCCTTGCATGTTGCGGCGAAAGTTCTCGGCGAAGCCGAACCAGTCGGTGTTGTGGCCGATCATTCGACCGTTCCTGATAACCACGGTGTTCACGGCACCAAGCGCCTGCGCGTCAGGCGAAAGCTCTTCCAACAGCGGAATGATCGCCTGCTTGCAGGGATGGGTCACGTTCAGCCCGTCAAAGCCCATCCGCCTCGCGGCCGTGAGCAATTCCGGCAATGCCTCCGCACCGAGCTTCAACTCGGCCAGATCGATCTTCCTGTAGAGATAGCGGATGCCAGCGGCGTCAGCGGCCGCTTCGTGCATGGGCGGCGTGCGGGACGCAGCAATGCCGCTGCCGATCAGGCCGACGAGGAAGCTGGGTTTGGGTTGAATGCTCGGCATAGCCCGTCAGCGCAATGGTAGGGTCAGCTCGGCGATGACCTGAGCCGTGCTCGGTCGAACGCCGCGCCACCAGGCAAAAGCTTCTGCCGCCTGCTCCACCAGCATGCCGACGCCGTCGGCGAGCTTGGCTACGCCTTCGGCGCGGGCCGCTTGCAGAAAGGGAGTCAATCCCTTGCCGTAGGCAAGTTCGTACGCCAACTTCGCACCGCGGAAGACATTGCCGGGAAGTGGCGGCATCTCACCTCGCAGGCTGGCCGATGTCGCGTTAACCACGACGTCATAACCCTCGGCAAGATCGGCCAGTTCAGCATAGCCGCTGACGATCAGGGGACCACAACCGGCAAACTCTTCGGCCAATGCCACAGCCTTCGATAAGGTACGATTGACGAGAACCAGCTCGGACGGCTCCTGGCGCAGGAACGGCAGCAGCGCGCCACGCGCCGCGCCCCCGGCACCGAGCATCAGGACTCGCTGGCCGGCCATTTTGACACCGAGATTGATGGTGATGTCGCGCACAAGGCCGATCCCGTCAAAATTCTCGCCAATGATCCGATGGCCGTCGAACTTCAGGCAGTTTACGGCGCCAGCTCGGTCGGCGTTCTCTGAAAGCTCGTTTGCGTAGGCGAAGGCATCGAGCTTGAACGGGGCAGTGATGTTCAGTCCCTTGGCGCCCTCGGTCCGGAATTGATCAACCCGCCCGCTGAAGCCATTGAGGGGACCCTCGATCGCCTCATAGACAAGGTCCTGTCCTGTCATTCTGGCGAAAGTGCCATGGATGTGAGGTGATTTGCTGAAGCCGATCGGGTTGCCGATCACCGCATAACGGTCGCTCATCGCTCACTCCTGCACTGCGAGTTCGTTGTAGAGGACCCCGTCACGCACCATCGCCTCGACGAGCTCGGCCGAAAGTCCCAGCGACTCTGCAATGCGGCGATTGTCCTGGCCGAGCAGCGGCGCCGGAATTCGCACCGTGGTGTCGCAGTTGGAGAAGCGGAAGGGCAAGTTCGGTAACGTCACCTTGCCGAGCACAGGATGTTCCTGCTCGACCAGCATGCCGCGCGCGTGGATCTGCGGATCCTTCACGACCTCTTCGATGGTCTGCACGGGAGCGGACGGCACGCCTGCTTCGTCGAGTGCCGCAAGACAGGCGTCCCGAGAGGGCTGCGACAGCGTCCAGGTGCGCACAATCTCCATAGCTTCAGTATAGTGGGCGTTGCGCGCAGCAGGCGTGGTGAAGCGTTCGTCGGATGCCAGCGCGTCTCCTCCGATCAGGCTCGCCAATCGTCGCCACGCATCATCAACTTGCGCGGCGATGACAAGATTGCCGTCCCTTGCCGGAAAGACGCCGTAGACGGTCGAGTCTGGCTGTCCGCTTCCAGTCTGCTTCGGCAGATCGGTACCGCCGGAGAGGAAGTAGCGCTGCACTGCATAGTCGTGCATCGAGACCATGCAGTCGTACAGCGCCAGATCGATGTGTTGACCGCGCCCGGACGACGCGCGGCCGACCAGCGCGGCATTGATGGCAGCCACACCGTGAATGCCGGTATACATGTCGGCGAGTGGCATCCGCAGCAGCGGCGGCGCTTCGCCGGGGCAGCCCAGCTGCGCCAAAGCGCCCGACATCGCCTCTGCGATCAGGCCGAAGCCCGGACGGTCGGCATAGGGACCGGTGTGGCCATAGGCGGAGACCGAGCAGTAGATCAGCCCGGGATTGCGCGCCGACAGCGCCTTGTAGCCGAGCCCGAGTCGATCGAGCGCGCCGGGGCGGTAGTTCTCGATGAAGACGTCGGCCGTGTCGACCAGCTTCATCATCATGTCAAGACCGCGCTTATCGCGCAGGTCGATGCACACTCCCTGCTTGCCCATGTTCTGCTGCAGGAAGTAGCCGGACTGTCCGTCCTTGAAATAGCCATGGGCGCGGCCCGCATCGCCTGCCGTCGGACGCTCCACCTTGATGACCTCGGCGCCCATCGCGGCAAGGCAACGGCCCATGAACGGGCCTGCCAGGAAATGGCTGTAGTCGATGACGCGAATGCCCTTGAGCGGCAGATCCTGCGCGGTCATGCCCGCTCTCCCGCGACGCTAGTCTTCGATCGCATGGGAATCATCAGCCGGTGCTCGCCTAGCTGCACCACTTCGCCGCGCTGGTTGATCAGCTCCGAGGGCAGCACCACGATGCCCCACCCTTCCCGCTTCGTGGCGCGCATTGATCCAACGCGGAACTTCACATGCACGGTATCTCCGAGCTTGATCGGCAGCTTGAAATCCCACGTCCAGCCCAGCGACATTCCGGGAAGGAAGCGGTAGTCGGCACGGGTCTTCAAACCGTCGGCCAGCGACAGACCAAACAGCCCGTGCGCGACGCGCGTACCGAATGGTGTGGTCTTGGCGTATTCCTCGTCGACATGAACAGGCGTGAAGTCGCCCGTCAGTTCTGCGTAGGCATTCACCATCATTTCGGTAACCGTCACTGAGGGAGTGACGCATTCGTCGCCGACCTTGGCATCGTCCCAGTAGCGCTCATCGGTCATGTCGCGTGTTCCTTAGGCCCGTGGATTGATCGCCAGGGCCGCTTCCACAGCGCCTGCACTGGCTTGCAAGATTTCGACGTTCAGCCCGCCCGGCAGTTCGAGCCAGTTCGGTCCCGTAGGCAGCGCCTTGGCGCCCCAGGCGGCGGCACGGGCGAGCACACCTTCGTAGTCGTCGACCATGATCCCGAGATGGGCGAGGCGCCCCTCCGGTCCGACGAAGTTCGGATCCTCGATGAGTTGCACGCTTCCGAGCACCCATACCTGACGCGGGCGGGCACCATCGGCGGGTTGCTCGTCGCGAATGGGAAGACCAAGCACCTCACGAAAGAAACCAACGTGACGATCAACGTCCGGCACACGGATGGCGACGTGTTCGATGTAGGCACGGGGCAGCGACATCGTCTTAGGACCTTCCAGGATAGTCGCTGCGGGCGTATTCGATGCCCTTGACCAGCGCGACAAGGGTGGAATTGACGGGGGTCGGGACGTTGAGCCTGGCGCCCCAGCGCACGACGGACCCGTGGATGTAGTCGATCTCAGTCAAGTTGCCGGACTGCAAACTTTGCAACATCGACGTCTTGAACTCGGGCGGTAGACCAGCGGATGCCATCGTCCAAGCGCGCCGCGGGTCGGTGATCGAGATCTTCACGCCAGCCGCCCGCGCGACCGCGATGCCCTCTGAGATCGCGGCCAGCGCGCAATCTTCCAGGATCGGCAGCGAATAGAGACCGCCATAGGTCAGGCCGGTAATGGCAGTAATTCCTCCTCCGGCAACGTTGATGAACAGCTTGTCCCACATCGTGCCCAGGATGTTGTCGCTGAGCAGTGTGAGGATGCCGGCGCGGTTGAACGTCTCGGAAATTCGCCGTGCGCGTTCCGTCAAGCGTCCATCAAGCTCGCCGATGATGGTTTCCTTGCCGATGACCCCGGAGCGAACGTGACCGGGGCCGAGCAGCACGCCACCAACGTAGGTCTTGCCCGCCATGACCCGGTCACGACCAACTTCCTCCGACAGGATGTCCTCGTGGCCAAGACCATTTTGAAGCGACATCACGACCGTGTGCGGCCCGATGATCTGCGCGGCCGCCCGGATGGCCTCACTCGTGTGGTAGGATTTGACGAGGACGATGACGAGGTCAGCCTTGACGCCGACCTGGGCCGCGGACGTGCAGGCGGTGACCGTCACGACGGTCTCGGCGCTACCTTCGCGCATGCGAAGCCCGCGGGCGTTGATTGTGTCAACATGGGCCTGGAACGGATCAATTAGCCAGACCTCGGCTCCCCCACGCGCCAGCGTGCCGCCGATGGTCGAGCCTAAGGCCCCCGCTCCGATAAAGCAGATCCTCATCGAACGCTTCCCCCAGCGCCATTCTCGGCGTTGGTCGCGTGGTAGCAGGCTGGTTGACATTAAGATATGCTATGATTCTTATATGCATTATTGTCATTTGCAATGAAACCTCAGGATCACCCCGAGACGAAACTGCTGGAGCCTCGCCTGCTCAGGCTCTTCGATGCATTGTTCACCACGGGCAGTGTCACCAAGGCAGCCGAGAAACTCGGTCAGAGTCAGCCGACCATTTCGATCTGGCTGGCACGCCTGCGAAAGGAACTGGACGATCCACTCTTCATCCGCTCAGCACAGGGAATGTTGCCGACTCCGCGCGCCGAGGCTCTCATCGGCGCGGCCAGACAAGCGTTGGAGATGCTGCGTCGTCTGGCGGAGCTTCGCTCTGACTTTGATCCGGCGACTGCCAAGCGCCGCTTCGTCATCTGCATGACGGATGCGAGCCACATCACGCTGCTTCCGGCCATCCTCGCTCACGTTCGTCGCGTTGCGCCGGGCATCCGCATTGAGGCGGCGCAGATCGGCGGCGATACCCCACGAATGCTGCAGTCTGGCGAGGCCGATCTGGCGCTCGGCTACATCTCGGACCTCGACGCGGGGCACTTCCAACAGGCACTCTTTCCGCAGGATTGGGTCTGCCTGGCAAACGCAAGACATGCCCGGATCCGCAAGCGCATCACCGCAAAGGATTTCAGGCGGGAGGCACACGTCCTCATTCGCTCCGGCACCGGACATCAGTTGCTCGCGGACGCGCTACGGGAGCAGCGGATAGTCCTTGATGTCGTGCTTGAGCTACCCGGCTTTTTGGGGCTACCCGCGATCATCGGCACGACTGACCTGATCGCTACCCTCCCAAGGCACATTGGCGAAACGTTGGCTCATTATTACGGACTGAGCGTGCTCGACTGCCCGCTGGCGATCGCCGGCTTTACGGTGAAGCAATATTGGCACGCCCGCTTCCATCACGACCCGGCAAGCCAATGGTTGCGTGACGTATGCGGGGAGCTTTTTCAACAGCAGAAAGTGCGGGGTCTTTATCGTTCCGGTCCGCCAAGGAAACGAAGACCACGCGATTTGCAGTCGTAATGGTCCCCGGTAGCGGGGCAACGACCGCCCCCCTGGGGCCGCCGGCTGGGCCGACTGCGGCACGGCTGCAATTCCGCACATGCGCATCTCGACCGGTTGTCCGCTTCGTTCGCCATAGCACCCTATTCTACGATGAGGGCAAAACAGACCTGCCCGAGCAGCTTCCGCGGTATATGGAAGCCTCGGAGATAAGCCAGCCTGGCTACGCCGTTTAGTTCGATTCTGGACCGAGCCTTAGAATCTGTGTTTCCAAACGCGCCCAAAGTGCAACTGCTTACCGAATGAACTCAACAGCTTGAGATCTGGCTGGGGCGGGAGGGATCGAACCTCCGAATGGCGGAATCAAAATCAGGCAGGAGTCTGAGCAAAATCAACGGTTGTTCTGAATATCGTGCGATATTCGTCCCCAGGGAGAACAATAGGTCAGCGAGCTGTTCAGAACGGCGCCCGCCTTCAATTGCAACCTCGCCGGGTACGGAAGCGGGCTTTTGTCCTGGATTTCCCCGCCACAAGCCGGGCGCGCTGATCTTCTTCAATCGCCACGTCGTCGGCGGCGTGTATCCGGCAAGCTCCGATTTATCCATGAACCGGCTCGATGCTGCCGGGGCCGCGAGTTAGCTGCACGCCAGGCGCGCTTCACGCCCGGATCGCCTCATTCTCAAGCCCAAATAAGAGAACGAGAAGTTAGCGAGGGCGGATGTAGCCCTCGTGAGTAAAGACCCCCAGGGTCATTGCGGAGGCCCGCTCGGAAACGCCGCGTCAGGTCTGCTCTTTCATTTACCCTTTTGTTTTTCTTCTGCGCTTTTTCCATCGGAGCTTTTAGAGCGTTCTTCGAAGCGATCAGCGCCCTTGGCTAGATCGTGCCCCGTCTTGCTCTCGCTCTTCGCTTCTTCCTTAACAGTTGCCTCGCGCAAGCCTTCAGCGGCCCGTTCCTCCGCCTTTGATGCTTTTCGTTCGTCATCCATTTGCTGTTCCTCACTGATAAACACGCTTGTCCAGGAATACTTCCTTGTCTCTCTCATCAGCCGCAACAATTTCCCAATCAGATCGCCCGGACATTGTTCCAGTTCCGTTGAAGCTAGGTGCGCCTCCATGGCGTAAACCTCAGTCGAGCCGCGGTCCACGTTCCCTAAACAGCGCAACGCCGACATCGAAGTTACAAACAGTATGCCCGCCCTGGGTCAATCGTGTCGATCTAGTCGCGTTCTCGGCACGTCCGGGGGTGCCTTAACTGCTGACATGCCGGGCTGAACCGCGGTCTTCGCCTCAGGGCTAGGAGCAGAGGCATGCGTCACTCGATCACTTCGTCGGCGCGAGCGAGGAGATAGGGCGGGATAGTAAGGCCGATGTTCTTTGCTGTTTTGATATTGATCGCCAACTCGAATCTAGTCGGCTGTTCAATCGGAAGGTCGGCGGGTCGAGCGCCGCTCAGAATTTTTGCTGTATAGTCGGCAAGCTGACGCTGAACATCGGTGATGCGGGGCGAATAACTCATAAGTCCGCCGGATTTGACGAAAAATGACCATTCATAAGTCGCGGGGATCCGATACTGCTCGCACAACGCTGCGAGTTGCTCTCGGCGTGCAATATAGAATGCATCTGGACTGACAAGAAGCGCGGCATGCTTCCGGTTTCTGATTTCGCCGAAGGCAGCATAAATTTGCTCATCGGTGCTCGCCTCCAGGACGTGAATTTCTCGGCCAAGCGACTTGGCCGCAGCTTCGGCATCCGATACCACTACATTCGCGTTTGGATTCGTTGGATTTACCAGCGTAGCGATTGTTCCGCCTCCCGGTGTCAACTCTGCCAATAACTCAAGTCGCTTGGCGGTCAGTTGCGGAGTGTACATGCTCACGCCAGTCGCGTTTCCTCCCGGCCTGTTCAAACTGGAAACAACGCCAAGAAGTACCGGGTCCATGGCAATTGCAAACACGATCGGAATCGTCTTAGTCGCTTTCGTTGTCGCCAAGACTCCGTTTGTACCAGTGGCAGCGACGATCACTCGAACGCGATCCTGAATCAGATCTGCGATCAATTCCGGAAAGCGATCATACTTTCCATCCGCGAAGCGATACTCGATGGTGACGTTCTGGCCTTCTACAAGGCCCTTGGTGCGGAGACCATCCCGAAAGGCGTCGAGCAACTCCTTACTTTTGTCGGCTGAATCGAAGCCAAGATAGCCAATTGTTGGAAGTGCGCCCTTTTGCGCGTACGCCGCGCAAGGGAAGACAATTGCCGCGACGCCGAAAAGTGCAATCAATCCTCGCCACTTCATGGGCAGGCCCTCAAGGTCGTAAGGCGGCTAAGTGAGTATAGGTCAGCTGTTCGTCGCGCGCGATACAGATTGTCGCGCCGAGAAATACCGCATCGCAATGGGCCGGAGCCCGACCGGCTTTGGATCCAAATGCGAAGAAACTCAACGTCAGCATATCTAGTCCGCGCCGCCTCGCTGAGCGCAGGCCGAAGAGCGCGCGGCGTCATTCGCGAATGGGACGCGAGGAGACGTCCCCGAAATTATAAGGAGCTGAGGTCTGCTCAGGGTCACAGGTGGACGAACGAAGCTAGGCCGGCAACTGTCCGTTCTCCCCTTGAAGCGGACCCTTGGTCCGCGCTCAGCCGGGGCAGCTTCGGGCCAAAAACTGACATCGTCAGGCCTTCCGCCGGCCTCCATCCTATCGCTCGTTTGCCCGCTCACGGGTACCGCTGAAGGCCCCGACGCGGAATTGCTGGCTCCCCTGGGGAGCTTGCTCACCACCTGATAACAAAAAGCCCCGGGCGACGCCGGGGCTTTGAACTGCTTACCTTGATCAGGTGGGCAGATCAGTATTTCGCGTTTCCGACGCGATCGCGACCCACCGCTCAATTTGTCTCGCGCTTTTGAACCGAAGCCCGCTCGATGAGGAAATCGTCTAACTGCCGACCGCCTCGGAGCTGCGGTTGGAGCCACCGCGGTAGCCTGCCGCGACCGCACCATTCTCCGACGGGTTCTTCGGATTTCGGTATTTGGGACGAACGGGCGGGTATGGACGGCGATCCTGTGGAGCCGCTCCTCCAACTGTGCTTTTTGCACCAAGATTTACGTCACGTTCCGGCGAAGAGGACATCCGGACGAGGTCTTGCACGGACCCTAGCTTCATTCCGCAAGCAGCTCCATACGACAGAGCGGGAGCAGACACCTCCAAATCTTGCAGGTGTTCGAGGCCACAGACTCCTATACCCTGGCCGCCTTCACCTCGTTCAGATCAAGCGCGCGCACGCTGCTCCACGATTGTGCATCGATTGCCTCACAATTATCGTAGCGCTTCCACCGCATCGCAATATACTTCGCCTAGCAATCAGGAATGCCAGGCGAAGTTTTGATGATCAGGCATGCGGTCCGCATGCTGGCCATAATGTATTGCGTTTGCAGCCAGCCCGCCTATTCGAACTACGAATCCCAAGCGGTGACGCCACCGCTGTCATTCTCACAATTCTGCATTCAATATCCCGACGATTGCCAGCGTCACGACGACCGCAGGGTCCGAGATTTCCGTTCCTCAATTCAGCGTTGGCGAGAACTCGCACAAATCAATTCAATCGTGAATTTTGGCATAACCCCAAGGGATCCGCCCGCAAGCCGACGTGACGCGGAATGGCAGATATTCCCTGACGAGGGCAATTGCGGCGACTATGCCGTCACCAAGCGGCATCTGCTGCTGCGATCCGGCTGGCCCAGCTCGGCCCTCCTTCTCGCCGAGGTCGTCGTGCGAGCGACTGGAGAGCACCATCTTGTGCTGCTCGTGCGTGAGGGAAGAGCAGTCCTCGTACTCGATAATCTGAGTCCAGTGGTCACGCCGCTTGTAGATGCTTTGGATCGGTTCACTATCCTGCGTGCGGAGTCGGGAACGGATCCACAACGGTGGACACGGGAAGTCGCGACCTTCTAGCTGGCATTCTGATCAACGGGGCCAAGCCTCATATGGTCAAGAATCCGATCTAGTTCTTTCCGCGGTTTGGAGGCCTCTCGCCCGACTACGATCAAACGAGGGACGGACACCTTGAACGGCACTGCGCCTCGCACGTACTCGGAGGAGATCCTTTGGCGCGCCGGCTGGAGCCAAACGCTGTTAATCTAAGCTTGATTTTCGCTCCATTTCGCCCTCCCTAACCAGGTCAATTTCGTGTAAGCACCAATTTCCATCTTTGGGACTGATATGACAAAGAAACGAGCACTTATTACCGGCGTCACTGGCCAGGACGGCGCCTATTTGGCCGAACTTCTTTTGCAGAAGGGATACGAGGTCCACGGCATCAAGCGCCGGACCTCGCTGTTTAACACCGATCGCATCGATCATCTGTATCTCGATCCGCACGAGCCTGACCCGCCCTTTCGGCTCCACTATGGCGATCTGACGGACTCCTCGAGCCTGATCCGGATTGTCGGCCAGGTGCAGCCGGACGAGATCTACAATCTCGCGGCGCAGAGTCACGTGGCCGTTTCATTCGAGGAGCCGGAGTATACGGCGAACTCCGACGGCCTGGGCACACTTCGAATTCTCGAGGCCATGCGGATCGTTGGACTGGAAAAGACGACCCGATTTTACCAGGCATCGACCTCGGAACTGTACGGTCTGGTCCAGGAAATCCCGCAAAAGGAGACCACTCCTTTCTACCCCCGGTCGCCGTACGCCGTCGCCAAGCTCTATGCCTACTGGATCACGGTCAATTACCGTGAAGCTTACGGGATGTATGCCTGCAACGGCATTCTCTTCAATCACGAATCTCCCGTCCGGGGTGAGACTTTCGTCACCCGAAAAATCACGCGGGCATTGGCCCGGATCCATCTGGGCCTGCAGGAGCGGTTGTATCTCGGCAATCTCGATGCATTGCGCGATTGGGGACACGCGCGCGACTATGTCGAGATGCAGTGGCTTATGTTGCAACAAGAAAAGCCGGAAGATTTCGTCATCGCGACCGGTGTTCAACATTCGGTTCGAGATTTCGTTAACGTGGCGGCGAGCGAAGTCGGCATGCAGATCCGATGGGAGGGGGCCGGCGTCGACGAGAAGGGTTACAATGTTGCAAACGGAAAATGCGTGGTGTCGGTCGACCCGCGCTATTTCCGCCCAACAGAGGTCGCCACTTTGCTTGGCGATCCGTCCAAGGCGAAAGAAAGACTCGGCTGGCAGCCCCAGACCTCATTCGAGAGCCTCGTTCGCGAGATGATGAAGGAAGATCTCGAATCCGCAAAACGCGATGAGCTGATTAAGCAGCACGGCTTTAGGTATTTCCCGCGCCACGAGTAGTCCTGGCAGATCGGCCAGCAAGGCAAGAAGCCAGATGAGCGCCCATCGCGGCGCTCATTTTTTTGGACGACAACGAATTGAGATCAGATGCTTTAAGGTGACCGAACGGCATCCTCCACTGGAAGCCCAATGTCGCCGGCAGCGTTTTTCGAGTCGACATTCTTCTGCCCTGTCGCACTGCCCTGCCCTGCCATGGCCTCCGACCACCGGTGCACAATTGCGCGTCGATCCCAACGATCAAGCGCGCGCCTTCTTCCTTCTTCGCCGTAATGCTCACGGAGAGCCGGCGCCTCGCTGAGCTGGCAAATTGCAAGCTCAAGCGCCGACGAATCTCCGGGTGGAATCACCAGGCCCGCATCCGTGACTTCCGCCGCGAGGCCCGTGCCTTCTTCAGCCATCGCAATGACCGGCCGAGCCGACGCGAAGATCGCGCCAAGCTTGGAGGGCAACACCAGATCGGCGGCCTCGGCTTTCTGCGGGATCAGATGAAAATCGGCCGTGGCCATCAATTGATTGAAACTTTCGTTGGGCTGAAGCCCGAGAAAATGGACATTGCGACGTCCGGCAGCGAGCTGCTCCAGCCTCATTTTATGTGGCCCATCGCCTGCAAGGATGAAGTGGATATGAGGATGGCTCTCCTCCAAACCGATCGCAGCCTCGATCACGAGTTCAAGGCCTTGCTTGTTCGACATTGTTCCGGAGTAGAGCGCAACGATATCGGCCGCGCCCAGCTTCAGCTGCTGACGGTATTTGGTCATTCGCGAACCCGGGCAGATCGCGTTGGTGTCAATCCAGTTTCTCACCTCGGCTGTCTTGTCAGGACTCAACCCCTTGATTCTCAACCGGTCCACCATCGCTTGAGAGATGGTTGAAACATGGTCGAACGATTTGAGGATCGCCGCTTCGGCTCGAAGCATCCATTTTCGCAAGTTAGGATTGCGTAGCAGACCAAGATCAAATGCCGCGTCCACCTCGAAGTCCTGCACATGAAGCCATGATTTGGCACCGACGCAACGAGCGACGAATGAGACGAAGGCAGCCGACATTAATGATGGTGCGACGGCGATCATAACGTCGGGGCGCCAGGATAGCGCCTCAACGAGGATCGGCGCCCCGCTCGTAAGCGCGAATGAAGCGTGATGAACCAGCCGCTTGGCGCCCGAGGGATGTCCGGGCACATAAATCGGCGTACGGGTCACGCGAACGCCCTGAATATCTCTCGACCTGAAATACGACGACTTGAACGCCGGGGGAATCTTCCAGGCTGGATAATACGGAGGTGCCGTAATGACCCTGACTTCATGACCTTCGGCAGCCAAGCTTTCGCAGAGCTCAGCGTTGTATTTTGCCACACCGATCAGATCGGGGGCATAGTTGATGCCGACCAAGAGAACACGCATAAAGCCCCGCCCAAATCAAAAGTTCGCAATAAAAAAGTTTCTTGTAGTCTTACGTAGTTTTTCTCAGCGCGTCGCGCTGACTTCCAGATGACGTCCAGAGCCCTTTAAAAAGTCTGCGTAGGCGGCCGCGAGACCGGCCCGCAGGGCGACGTTCGGTCGCCAGCCAAGCCCTCGAATTCTCGAGCTATCGAGCAGCTTGCGTGGCGTGCCGTCAGGCTTTGACGCATCGAACGCGAGCTCGCCCTGATAGCCCACGACCTCCGCGACTGTCCTCGCAAAATCGGCGATCGACAATTCGTCGCCGCTGCCGACATTGATCGGAAGATCGCTTGAATAGTTCTTCAGAAGGAAGACGCAGGCATCGGCAAAATCGTCGACGTTGAGGAATTCGCGGAGCGGTGTGCCGGTGCCCCACACCGAGACGCTGGTTGCATTGGCCAGCTTGGCTTCATGGAAGCGCCGGATCAACGCGGCCGGGACGTGACTATGATCGGGATGATAATTGTCGCCGCGGCCGTAGAGATTGGTCGGCATTACCGAGATGAAATCGTCGCCATATTGCCGACGATACGCCTGGCACATCTTGAGGCCGGCAATCTTGGCGATCGCATACCACTCGTTGGTCGGCTCGAGCGGCCCGGTCAACAATTCGCTTTCGGCGATCGGCTGCTTGGCGTGCTTTGGATAGATGCACGACGAGCCGAGGAACAGCAGGCGCCGCACACCAACCGCGTGACTTGCACGGATCACGCTCAATTCCAGCGCAAGGTTGTCGCAGAGAAAGTCGACCGGGAAATTGTTGTTGGCCGCGATACCGCCAACTTTTGCAGCGGCATGAATCACGACGTCCGGGCGATTGGCCTCGAGCCATCTGAGCGTGGGTTCTTCCTTTGTCAGATCCAGCTCACGCCGATCAGCCGTCAGCACGGTGCAATTTTCCGACACAAGCCGGCGGACGACAGCTGATCCCACCATGCCGCGGTGACCCGCGACGAAGACACGTTTGCCCGTGAGATCGTAGGTTGAAGCCCCTGTCATCGTATCCTCTACCGGCGTTCGATTGGCCGGACCGTCACTTCTGTGAGATCCGGCTACCGCCGCATTACGCAATCACGCTGCCGATGCAGCCCCGCCAAACTGGTAACACAATCTTCACCATGCAACAGCCTATCCCGGCCCGACAAAGATATTCATGGTGAACCCGTGCTGCGCGCACAAAAGAGCAGCACACGGCGAAACAAAAATGAGCAAGGCAGCCGCATGAGCTGTGCGGCTGCCTTGTAAATCTTCTAAAAAGCGGCGCTCGCCGCTTTAGGTCAGCCGAAGTTCAGTACGCCCGACGCAGGACAGGGCCGACGGGCGCGCAAACGCGGTCCATATACCAGCCATAGGGCGTCTCGACCCGCACCAAGGGGCAATGGCGCGACGGCACATATCTATATGGGTAGGGCTGCGCCCAGAACGTGACAGGCGTCGCCTGGCTTGCACCCGTCAGGAGGGCCGCCGGCGCCGGCATTTGCATCGCCGCGCTTGCTCCGCTCGCTGCGCAGAAGGAAACGGCGGCGGCCAAAAGGCCTCCTCGCATCATGGTCTTAAACATCCCAAAAAAGCTCCTCGCCCCTGCGGATTTGGTCCATTCCCCGCGCCCCACCAGGCCGCAACCCGAGGACCACCGCGAACCAGCCTAAATAGTAAAGCCTAGATTACCAAGGCTAGGGCCAAAAAGGCAACCGACGGCGCAGCTTGGGGAGGGCCTTTATAGCGATATGGCGGGCAACTGTGGCTTCTTGGTCCTATTTTTCCTCGCTCCAGGCGCCCGGGGCAGCAAGGTCGGGTGAACGTCGGTACACATCTCGGAGGAACTGGTAGTTGACGGTCTGGGCCAGCGGCACGTCCTCTTCGCCAAGTTTGGCGAAGAGGAGAATGTCCCGAAGCGTCCGCCAACGGCTTTCGTCGTAATCGCCGATGCGCCCCCCTGTCGGCAAAACGAGCGGACGTAGCTGCTGCAGTTCGAATTTCAGCCGCTCGGGATTCAAACTGGCCGGCCCGGTCCCAGCCAGAACGGGCACGCTCCGTGCATAGTCCGCGTAGGTGAATTGCCATCCCCGGATGAGGCCCTGAAGGACATCGGCAATCATGGATGGCTGTTCATGGACGAGAGCGTTACTCGCGAAGTAGACCAAGCCAGGAACATGGATGCCATAGTCTTGCGGTTTGATGACATTCAGCTTCGTGAACGTCGAACTGGAGGGATCCGGCTGCTCGTCGATTCCAGCGATGATCGCATCCACCTGCCCGCCCCGCAGAGCTTCGAAGCTGTCGCGGTCTGGCACCTTGGTAATCTGGCTGCGGGGCAGCCCGAGCTGCGCCATCATGGCGTCGAAAACGACGTCGCCCTCACTCGCCCTACGGTATCCGACTCGCTTTCCGACCAAATCAGCCGGACGCCGCAATCCCGAGGCTTCAAGCGTGAAAATCGCGACAGAGGTATCGAGGAAGCTTGCCGCAAACGCAGTCACAGGGACGCCGCGCCAACTCGCCAGCAGGAACTTCTGGCCGCTCGTCACGCCGATGGCACGTTGGCGTGCAATCGTCTGGACGAACTCTGGGTCTTCGGGCAGGGCCGCCATTTCAATGCGGGAGGAGAAGTACCCCTGCCTCGATGCAGAGAGTTCGCCGGCAAACCGCGCGCCATACGGCCCGTCGAGGAGGAGCTTGACCGCGACGGCCGCGGAGGCCGTCGGAGTTCGTACGGGGGCCGCATCGGGGCGAAGAAGCAGAAGCGCGGTCCCCACCAAGGCCGCGGCAGCGAGGCCAATGGCGAGGTAACGCCTCCCTTTCGGCCGGGGCCGCCGCCGGGACTGGGTTCGGGGCAACGAGAACTTCCTAACGGGTTGTGAAATTTAGCATATCAGTCGAGGCGAGATGGGCTACAATGAAGCTTCTGGGGTAAGGTTAATTTTCCCTTCGCCTTGTTTTAAAAGCGATTTTGACCGATAGCACGGCGCGTTCGGATAATGAATTTTGCGTCAATGGGCTTGGCAAGATGACAATTCTTTCCACTCGACCAGTGCCCGTCCCTGATTCCGCGACGGAAATTGGTACGGTCGAGCAATCTCCGGCAACAGCGACAGGCTATGCGCCGAGCTGGCTGCGTCCCGTGGTTGTCGAGCGGTTGATGGCCGTGGTCGATGCGGCGCTGATCGTGGTCAGCGGGATCGGCTGCGCGGTCGGCTATCACATCGCCACCGCGGGCACGCTCGGCAAGGCGGACGTCTATGCGGCGGCGAGCGTCCTGGTCGCAATCAATTTCATCCTCCTGACCAGCGTGCAGCACGGCTATCGCCTGAAAGCCATCACCGACTTGGCCCGCACGTTCCGGATGACGCTGACGACGTGGACCGGCTTGTTCGGCGCGTTGCTGGCGATCGCCTTCACGATGAAGGTCAGCGACGAGTTCTCCCGCGGCACCACCATCTCGTTCTATCTGGTCGGCCTCGCCGTTCTGCTCGCCTGGAAGATCGCGGCCGCGCGCTGGACCGCGCATGGCTTGCGCACCGGCGCCTTCGCCAACGGCCGCGCCATCATGATCGCCGAATTCGGCCTTGCCACCTCGTCCAACGCGGTCGATGACCTCGGCCAGCACGGCTACCGCCTGATGCGGGTCATGGAAATCCCCGCCAAGGAGCTCGCCTCGCCGCTGCTGCTGTCGCAGCTGGCGCCGCGCTTCGAGGAGCTGATCACTTATGCGCGCGAGAACCGGATCGAGCACGTCTTCCTGCTGATGAACTGGAGCCGGCAGCACGCGATCGACAGCATCCTGGACGCGCTGAAGATCCTCCCCGTCCCGGTGCATCTGGTGCCGGACCCCAACACGGCGCGCTTCCTGCGCTATCCGCTTGAAGGCACCGGCAACACCTTCACCGCCGAGCTGCGCCGCGCTCCGCTGACCTTTCGCGAACGTGCGCTGAAGCGGGCGCTGGATCTCGTCGGGGCGAGCTTTGCGCTTCTGGTGTTCGCGCCCGTGATGCTGGTGACCGCGATCCTGATCAAGCTGACCTCGAAGGGCCCGGTGTTCTTCCGCCAGACCCGCCACGGCTTTGGCGGGCGCGCGTTCAAGATCTTCAAATTCCGCACCATGCGCGTGCTGGAGGACGGCCCGACCATCGTCCAGGCGCAGAAGAACGACCCGCGCGTCACGCCAATCGGCAAATGGCTGCGCAAGACCTCGATCGACGAGCTGCCGCAGCTCCTCAACGTGCTCAAGGGCGACATGTCGCTGGTCGGCCCCCGCCCGCACGCGGCCGCCCACAACACCGAATATGAGCAGATCATCGGCAACTACGCCTTCCGCCACCACGTCAAGCCCGGCATCACCGGCTGGGCCCAGGTTAATGGTTATCGCGGAGAAACCCGCACGCTCGAGCTGATGCAGAAGCGCGTGGAGCATGACCTGTGGTACATCAATAACTGGGGCTTGTGGTTGGATGCGAGGATTATCCTTAGAACAGCAACGAGCACCTTTGGGCAGAGCAAAGCCTATTGAACGTGGTGGAGATGCAGTTGAACCTTTTCGAACGTATCTATCGGGCAGACGAAAGCCGCAAATCTCGATTTCACACCGCTTCCGGCGTGCTTTGTGCAAATCCAGCGGACATTTCCTACGCGCTCGCAACCACCGTTAGTCGGACGCTATTCGGCAAACTGGCAAAGCAACCGTGGCTTGTGAATAAGGCCATCGCGGCGATCGAAGGCCACGTTCGGAACGCCCGTGTATTCGAGTATGGCGCCGGCATGTCGACCCTTTGGTTTTCTGAGCGGGCCGCAGAGGTTAGATCCGTAGAATCGAATGAAAGCTGGTCCAAGCGCGTAAATGCTTTGCTTGCCGCCGAGGGTAAGCCGCCGGTGACACTGGAAAAAGATCCCGAGGCTTACGCTCGTTGCATCAACTCGCACCAAGGCGATTTCGATATCGTTTTGGTCGATGGGATCAATCGACGCCGGTGCGTCGAAGAAGGTATCCCGAAGCTTCGTAAGGGCGGCCTCCTGATCCTGGACAACACGGATGTAAATACTGATCTTATTGCGACGGCACTGGCAGCCGGCAGTTTTGAGATCGACCGATATTCGGGTTATGCGCCGGGAGTCCTTCATCCGAACGAGACCTCCGTTCTCACGAAGCTGGCCTGATGACGCCGCGCTCTCTGGATTTGGTGGACCTAAAGAGCAGTTTTGGATCCGAACCGGACTCGGTGCCACAATTAGTCGCATGTCCATAAGACAAAGAATCTTGAATGGAACGATCGTGAATGCGGCCGGCATCACGATGGCAGCTATCGCGCAAATCGCCACCGTGCCAATTCTTACCCACACTTGGGGTGTCGACCGTTATGGCGCATGGCTGATGCTGACAACCATGCCCGCATATCTTGCTCTATCAGACCTTGGCTTTGCGTCAGCCGCGACCAGCGACATGACGATGCAAGTGGCGCGCGGCATGCACTCGCAAGTTCGCGCTACATTTCAAAGCGCCTGGGTCCTCGTAAATACTGTTTCGATCGCTATCATCCTTGCCACTCTCGCATTGGCCTTTGTGCTCCCGCTCGTTGGCACGCTGCCGACATGGGCGCAGGAGCACCAGATCTCGCTTGTGGTGCTAATTCTATATTCCGCCGTGGTGATGAACGCTCGAATCGTGTTGGCTGGACTTCGAGCAACTCAGAATTACGCACTTGGTACCATGCTGTACCAAGTCATGACTCTTCTCGAGGTAACCGCCACTCTGACTGTGGCCTGGTCGGGTGGCAGTTTTGCGGCGTGCGCTTCGGCAATGCTTTGCGTGCAAATCCTGAACTTTTTGCTGATGCTGGCCACTCTCCAGAAACGCGTTCCCTGGTTGAGGTTGGGGATCGGCCAAGCGGCACTCCCCGAGATCCGCCGCCTATGGATACCCGCCCTTGCCGCGATGGCCATCCCTTCCGCGCTGGCGATCAATCTCCAGGGAATGGTACTTGTGACCGGCGTTTTTATATCTGCGACGGCAGCAGCTACGTTTGCGTCCGTGCGCACAGTCAGTCGGGTGGCAATTCAGATGGTTGGCGCGATCAACCGCGCGACGATGCCTGAATTGTCCGCAGCCGGCGCAACAGGTCAGCGGGCAGCGTTGGCTAAGATGGTGGCTCTCAACCTCGCAACCGTGGGATTTGTACTTATACCTGGTGCAGTTCTGTTCGGGACTATTGGCGATCGGCTGGTTAGCATTTGGACCGGAGGGAGGATTCAGCCGAACGCTCTATTCGTCCTGCTGGTCGCCTTGGCAACGGTAGCACATGGCCTGTGGTATTACACCTCCAATCTGATGCTTGCATCGAACGAACATACCGCAGTGAGCGGGCTGCTCGTATCCGTATCGATCGGATCTGTACTGCTGGCCATTCCAGTTGCGCACTTCGTGGGCTTGTTCGGAATGGGGCTTGTGCTGCTTCTGACGGAAACCGCTTGTTTGATTGGCGTCCTGAAGGTTGCTGTTCAATCCAAGCTGATTGATCCGAAGGACGTGAAATCCGCCTTCACCCCTCAGTTTTGGCGCTCCTGAACAGATGAACACCAGTTTGAACGAATCGATCGCTTTTGTCTGGGATAACTTTGGGCCGATGCATGTCGATCGCGTCGATGCCGTCGCCGCGCATTTCACCAATCGGCGTCCGGTAATTGGAATTGAGATTTGCGGCGACAGCGACGTCTACGATTGGGTTCCTGAGGATGGTAGCAAATTTCGCAAAATCATCTTGTTTCCGCACAAAAAGCTAGCTGCCATCGGCACTCTTGAGCGCGCCCGCAAGATTATTTTGGCATGCGTGCAAGGACGTGCGTCCGATATCTTTCTTTGCCACTACGATCATCCAGCAACCTTCATTGCGGCAAGCTGTTTGCGCGCGCTCGGCAGGCGCGTCTACGCGATGGGATGCTCTAAATTCGACGACTATCAACGCAACTTGTGGCGCGAGGTCGGGAAGAGCCTGTTCTACTTGCCTTACTGCGGGGGAATCTCATCCGGAAGGCGCGCCAGAGACTACATGCGATTTCTGGGCATTCCCGCCGGCAAGATCCAGACCGAATACAATACGCTCTCGGTCGATCGTATCCGAAAGCTTGCAGGCGTCGAACCGGCACCTGGCGGCGTTCCTTTCGAGCAACGACATTTCACCATTGTTGCGCGGCTCGTGCCGAAGAAGAACATCGCGATGGCTCTCGACGCGTACGCGCTCTATCGAACGAGTTCAGCGCTCCCCCATGACCTGCACCTCTGCGGATCAGGTCCCCTTGAAAAAGAGTTGAGGCAGCAAGCGGAAAGGCTCGGAATTGCGTCCTATTTGACCTTTCATGGATTCCTTCAAACTGAGCAGGTCGCTAAGATTCTCGGATCAACACTGGCGCTCCTGCTGCCAAGCGCCGAAGAACAATTCGGTAACGTCGTCATAGAGGCTCAGGCGATGGGGGTACCGGTTATTTTGTCCGACAATTGTGGCGCGCGCGATGTTCTCGTTCGGTCAGGCGTTAATGGATTCGTTATTGAGCCCGACAATCCGCGCGGGCTTGCGTACTTTATGGAGATCATCGGACTGGACAAACGCCTATTCTCTCGCCTAGCCGCAGAATCAGCGGCTGGTGATCGTGCAGACGCTGGTCAGTTCGCTCATGGCGTCGCGTCCCTTGTAAGCGAGAGTACGACAAGCTCATGACTCGAATTAGCTTCCTAGTCGCGTACTATGTCCTCAATTGCATTTTCGCCGCGGAGCCCTACTCGATCGCCTTGACGCTACCACTCCTGCTACTTTGTTGTCTCAATTTATATCCCATCAAAGAGCAGTTTTTTGTAGCCGAGGACATGATCTGGCTGATCACTTACCTCTTTTTCGTCATTGGCCCGTGTCAGACAATCGGAGACGGGTACATCGGAAAGACAGCCGGGCCGGTAGCGGGAATTTCATTCACTGACGCAGAGTTGGCGCAAACCGCACTGCTGATCTTCTTGTTTTTTCTTACCGTCACCATCACAAAGTTCTTTTTCAAACCAAAGATTCCGAGAACTTTTAATTTGGTGCTTTCGGCGGCGCACACCGGACCGCTGATAATGCTAAATATTCTAGCCTTTGCTGCGTTCGTCATCTTCTCAGGCGGCATCTCAAATGTACTCGCGTCACGAGCAGATAAGCTACGGGATGAGATTTCTACTATTGCGACGGCGTTTCTCGCCTTACAAATAGTTAGCGCGATATTGACTACGACGATCTATAGAACGTCGCCAGCATCGCGTCTCGCCGCACCTGCAACTCTCCTAGTTCTTACCCTGCTGCTGGTATCGCAAAATCCGTATAATTCGGCGCGGTACTACCTACTGGCAGCTTGGCTTCCCATCATTTTCATTTGGTTTGGAGGCCGCATTAGAGCCGTCGCCTGCTACGGCGGGGTTTTCTTCGCCATCGTATTCCTGATGCCGGTGCTAAGTTTAACTAGCCGCTTCGGGAGAGACTTAAGTCGGGCACTAGAGAATATCGATCTGAAGGAGGCCTTCTTTCATCTACCATATATCGATGTCTTCGACATGCTGGCTTACGAAGTGAAATACTTGGCATCCGCTGACTTCCTATGGGGAGAAAAAACCCTGGGACTTCTGCTGTTCTTCGTTCCGAGGTCGATATGGCCGGGGAAGGCCACGCTGCTAGCAGTGGACATGGGAACAGGTCTTACTGACGCGAAAATCGCGGGGACGCCGAACCTCTCTCTATTTTTTGCCGGAGAATTCTACGCGGATTTCGGGCTGATCGGGGTAGTTCTTGGCGCTTTCTCGGTTACCTTTTTGCTTATAAGATTGGGATCAATGCGCCGCCCACTAGTTAACGGGCTTAATCTGCGGGCTCTTGTGTTCATAGCCGCGACACCAATTCTAATGCGCGGCCCCTTCGGCGCGAATGCGCCTTTATCACTAATGGAATTTCTTTGTCTGGCAGGACTGACGAGCGTGTTTTGCTCAAAACGTGAGATGCCCAAGCTTTCGTCTCGGTCCGCCATCGACGTACGTTCAGTAAGACAGAGCGGCTTATCAGAATGAAGCAACTTCATATTATAGCCTCAACTGATCCGAGGTCGGGAGGTCCGGTGGAGGTTCTGATTGCGACGGGAAAGGAGCTGGAGAGGCGCGGTCACTCCGTTGATGTCGTATCGTTGGACGCACCGAATTCTGCTTGGCTGAAGGACTTCCCACTGAAAATCTATCCGCTCGGGCCAGCGACGAAGCGATACGCCTACACTGCCAATTTAGGACCTTGGCTAGACACAAATCTCAGCAACTATTCGCTGGTCGTCCTGCATGGGCTCTGGAACTATTCCTCCGTTGGGAGCTGGCTTCGACTTAGAAAAGCAGAAATCCCATATCTGATTTTTGCACACGGAATGCTGGATCCCTGGTTTCGAGCTGCCTATCCAATCAAACACTTATGGAAGCAACTCTATTGGACCGCCCTTGAAGGACGTGTGTTGAGCGGAGCGGCTGCTGTTCTATTTACGGCCGAAGACGAACGTCGCCTGGCTCGAGGGTCGTTCCGCGGTCATAAATACCGCGAGCGAGTAGTGCCTCTGGGCATCTCCGACCTGAACAGTCCCGCCGAAGAGCAAATACTCGCCTTCAGGTCGAGCTTCCCCCATCTTTCTTCGCGTAGATACGTGCTTTTCTTAAGTCGCATCCACCCCAAAAAGGGGCTCGACTTACTGTTGTTCGCCTTTGCTCGTCTGTCGATGGACTTTCCCGACATTGACCTAGTCATTGCTGGACCGGATCAAGTGGGCTGGAAGGCCCAACTCGAAAGACAATCAGAGGAGCTCGGCATCACCGATAGGATTCACTGGGTGGGTATGCTCTCAGGTGCAACAAAATTCGGCGCGTTTCGCTGCGCAGAAGCGTTCGTCCTTCCGTCCCATCAAGAGAACTTTGGCATCGTGATCGCCGAGGCCATGGCCTGCGGAGTCCCTGTTCTGATTACGAACAAAATAAATATTTGGAGAGAAGTGGCTGAAACCGGCGGAGGACTCGTCAGCAATGACATCGAGTCCGACATTTTCGAGATGCTAAAAAAATATCTCAATATGAATCATTCAGAACGTGAGCGAATGAGATTCTTGGCTCGATCAGGTTTCTCTGAGTGCTTCAACGTAGAAATAACGGCAGTCAACCTGATCGACGTGTGCAATGCGGCCATTCGGAATGACGTGGGGCAGACCTCTCAATTATGAAAGACCAACCGCAAGAGATACCCACGGGCCGGGAAACGATAACCCACGATTTCAACGGCCTTCAGGCGGGAAGAGCGTTCGCAGCGCTCGTGGTATTGCTCTTTCATGCAAACGCCGTCTTGGCCCTTCCCAAATATATCGGCAAAGACTTATACCCCATTCTACACGCTGGCTCGTCCGGCGTTCATTTCTTTTTTGTTTTGAGCGGGTTTATAATTTTCTATATTCATCGCTGTGAACTTGGCCAGCCGAAATATGTTGGATCCTTCATCCGAAAGCGAGTTAGCCGGCTAATACCCGCGCTTTGGGCTACGCTAGCCTTGGTTCTGACCAGTTACCTTGTGTGGCCGAGTCTCAATACAAATCCCAACTTGACCGTCCTTGATGTCGCATCGGCCTTTCTTCTCCTTCCGGCCGCTCGTGAGCCTCTGCTGATCGTTGAATGGACCCTCCGACACGAAGTCTTGTTTTACGCTCTCTTTGCGCTGATCATTGCCTCTAAGCGGGTAGGGGGGAGCATACTAGCTCTATGGATGGCTCTCTCTATCCTTATTCCACTTGTTCAACCAAACTTTCCGACGTCTTTTGTTTTTTCCGAATATCATGCTCTATTTGGCATGGGGGTCGTAGTCGCCATATGTTTCGAAAGGCGTTGGATACGCTTCCCCCGCACCACGCTTTTGGGCGGCACTTTAGCCTTTTCCATCATATGGATTTTGAGAGCCTCTGAGAAAGAAGGCGGCATTCTTATCAACTTAGCCTTCGGCTTAGCCGCAGCGGCGATAATTGCGGGGCTCACTGAGATCGAAAGGTTCGGTCCCATCCGCCTGTCGAAGGCGCTCACATTTCTGGGGAACGCATCGTACTCGATTTATCTGATTCATTTTCTGGCGGTCTCGGCAGCGAGCAAATTTGTTATTGTACTGCTGAGGTTTGTGACACTTCCGGACACCCTGTGTTTTTTCTTCGTGACCGGGTTCGCGCTACTGGCTGGGACGTGCTTTCATGTATGGATCGAGCGACCTCTAACATCTGGGGCGAAAGTCCTCCTTGGTCGGGGCAAAACAAAAGTCCGACCGGATATGCCCGCTCCCTCAGCGACAAGAAGCCTTCGGTGATATCTCCTTCATCTACAGCGCTCCGCCAGACTTAACTATGACGCCAGCCTCAGCTTATAGGAATAGCTCGAATGCTCGCTTCCTGCGACAACAGCCTAAAACCCAGATTCGGCGGAGCAACCTACCCACTTCGACACCGAATTGAACGAGCTATTTGGAACGCTACTTGGCTCTCACTCGGGATTTGGACCCCTGCTCCGTTGCACGGTTGGCGCCGGTTACTTCTTCGTGTCTTCGGCGCAAAAATCGCGCCGACCGCGAGAATATATCCCGGTGTCAGCGTCTGGTATCCGCCCAACCTCGAGATGCACCAATACGCATGCTTAGGACCGGGCGTCATATGCTACTGCATGGATACGATCACCATCGAAAGCTTTGCCCTGGTATCACAAAGGGCCCATTTGTGCGCCGGCTCACATGACGTTGATGATGTCGACTTCCCGCTTGTAACAGAACCAATACGCATTGGCGCTCACGCTTGGGTCGCTGCGGAGGCCTTTGTTGGACCGGGCGTGACCGTCCATCCACATGCTGTTTTGGGTGCGCGGGCGGTCACGGTCAAAGATCTTGACGAAGCAAATATCTACGTCGGCAATCCCGCCAAATTCCTGAGGGCGCGCACGATCCATGGCTAGCCTGGCCGTCATTATTCTAACATTCAACGAAGAACTGCATCTCGCTCGCGCCCTGAAGGGAGTTGCGGGAATAGCCAATGAAATATTTGTGGTCGACTCAGGCTCTACTGACCATACGAAAGAAATTGCGACTCAATACGGTGCCAAAGTTGTTGAGCACGTGTTCACAAACTATGCAAAGCAGTTCCAATGGGCATTGGATAATTGCCCCATCACGTCCGATTGGATCATGCGTCTCGACGCGGATGAAATCATCGAAGCGGACCTCGCCGCAGAAATCTCTCGTAATTTGCCCAACCTCCCGAATGAAGTCGTTGGGATCAATTTGAAACGCAAACTCGTCTTCATGAACAGAACCATCAACTACGGCGGCCGGGGTATTCTCGTTCTGCTCCGCATCTGGCGACGCGGCCAAGGACATATCGAGGACCGCTGGATGGACGAGCATATGGTTGTTCAGGGTGGAACGACGGTTACCTTTAACGGAGGGTTCGCGGACCACAATCTGAACAATCTCAGCTTCTTCACCGACAAACACAATAGATATGCAACGCGCGAAGCTGTCGATGTGCTCAACCAACGATTCGGGTTTATGCCGCGGGAGGAAAGCCTCTCAGTCGAAGCAAGCTCTTACCAAGCTGCCATCAAGCGATTCATTAAGGAGAAGGTTTATAATCGAATTCCGTTCGAATTCAGCGCGGCTGGATATTTCCTGTACCGCTATTTTTTCCTCCTTGGCTTTTTGGATGGAAAGGAGGGGTTGATATATCACGTGCTCCAGGGGTTCTGGTACCGATTTCTCGTCGGCGCTAAGCTCGTGGAATTGACTCTAACCATAGAAGGGATGCGCGACTCCCAAGCGATAGCAAAGGAACTCGCAAAGCAAACCGGTCTACGCATTGAAGCCAACTTCCCGCGCCTTACAGCGAGCAAGTCCTCCTGAAGGCCTAAGGCGTAGATGGCTTGCGCGCCGCCTCGGCCGCCATCTCACCTCCAATATTCTTTCGCAAGAGCACACCTGCGGCTCCTTCGTCAATACGAACCGGGCCATCGCGGCCTGCTAGCTGGTTATTCTCGACGATCACGTCGCGCACGCCGGGCGCATGTTGGGCATAACCTTTCACTTCGATATGCGCCCCCTCAGCCAAGGTATTTGAACGGATGATTGTTGCCAGGGACAGGGGAGCTGGATTGGGCAGCCGCTGAGATCCCCACGTTCCAATTAGGGAGTCCCGCCCCGTGTCACCTTCAGCGATACGGTTACTCAAAATCTGGGTGTACCAAGTCGGCTGGTATGCTCGGTAATATAGTCCCCTATTGAGAATGCCCCACGTTCGCCAGGAGACGTTATCGGCAATGATGTGATCGACGGAAGAACCGAAGAGCTGGATTCCGTTGCCAGCGTCAGAGAGTTCGTTTCCTACGATCAGATAGTGGCGCTGCAAGCTCGTCAGCGAGATGATCGAGGAGCCGTCGGTCGACACATCAAGCGGATTATCAAGCTGGATGCTTTGGCCCTCCACTGATCGAATGCGGCGGACCTGCCCAATCCCCCGTCCGCCCAAAACGAAGAACCCCGCTCCGATGCATCTTTGTACGTCCTGCGGGACGCCCGTCCCCGGCGAAGGGAGAGTCACCGTCTTCCTGTCGGAGCTAATGCCGGCGACTTGGCCATAGTAGCATCCTCCAGGTCCATCGGAGGTCACCGCCTCTCGATCCCATCCATTCATCATCCGAAGACGATTGTGCAGAAACGCGATGTTTTGAGCGAACATTTCGTGCTTGCCGAGCGTGTTTAAGCCCCCCCCTGTACTCTGCAAATCGCCTCCGATCACATCATTGTCCTCGAATATCACGCGATCTGCGCCACTGACCGAATACCAACCCCAACGCCCGTTGTAGAGTTTGTTGCCCGTCACCCGGGCCGAGCCGGGGCGCTCGAGATACAGGGAACGGCCCGAACCGTAGAGGTCACAATCCTCGACAATGAGGTTCTTTCCCGTCAGGCGAACTGTATCCGGTCCGCCGGTCGAGAACTTCAGGGCGGCTTTGAGGCGGTCATTGGTCTGATCGGGAGTGAGATGACCGCGATACATCGATGCGCGCACGGTCACGTTGCGCAAGGCGATGTTCCGCGGCTCCGCAGCTTCGTCGCGCGGCGCACGAGAAAACCCACCGCTGATGATATGCGCGTGGTTGAAGGCCACGATCGTGATGTCCTCGATCGCAAACTCCGTCGAGCCGTCGAGCAGGGCCAAAGGAGGCACAGGGAAGTCCGGCCAGATCAAGCGCACCAGTGCACGGCCCTCGCCCTTCAGGCGGGTATGGGCCGGCAAGGTCAACCCATCCGCCACGCGGTAGTAGCCGCGGGGTAGGAACAGCGTTCCTCCGCCTTTCTGCGCGAGGGACAGCAACGCCGACTTGAGTGCGGGCGTGTCGTCGTGCACGCCGTCAGCGGCGGCACCAAAGGCCTTGGCATTGAGGGTCAGGTCGGGCCAAACCGGCTTTTCTTCCAACCGCCAGATGCCAACGTCACGCCAATCACTGAAATCGCCATGGCCATTCCAGAGCCTAACCGAATACTCGCCGCCAGCGAGATTGGCAGGGAGATTGAAGGTGGCGTCCCACACGCTCGCGGCCGACGGCTGCAGCGTAATCTCCCCACCGGTGCCGCCCGCAGGCTTCAGCCGAACCATCGTTCCTTGGCCGGACGAAATGTTGCGGCCGAACACGCGGAGCCAGCCGCCCGGGCTGCTGCTCGCGCCTAGATCCCCCTGCGGCCAATAGATCGTCGGGGCATTCAGGTCGAGGATGGGAGCCGGATCGTTCCCAAACGTGATGCGATAAACGCCTTGGGCAATGTCCTTCGGAATAGTAAATTTCAGCGACTCGTTACTGACTTGGACGGGGATGACCTTGACGCCCTGAGCCGGCGGAGCAGCGCGCTCCGCCTGGTCGGCGACCCGCGTAATTTCCACCGTCTCGACCTTGGCAAGGCCATCACCAACAACGAGAACTGTCTCGTCCGGTCGCACGGGGTCGCTCGCCCAGAAGACGGAAGGGGCACCCGTGGCCGGTTCGCAGGCCACGACCCAGGCGGACATGAATGCCGCGACAATGACGCGCGCAGACCTGCTCATGAACGACTCCCACATCGGCGCTACCGCTGGGTGACAGTGTAACGGAAGAGCGTCACCCCTTTCATGCTGCCGAGAACCGTATCCACACGCTTGTAAGCCTGTAAGACTACTTCGTTGCAGTGATCGGAACCTGCGTAACAAACCTTCGCCTTGATAAGCTTGGCACAGTTGTTCTTAAGGCTCACGATATGATCCTTCAAGTCGGGGTTGATCGTACCGCTACGCGCGGCAGCCTCAATATCGAGGCAAGGGCGACCAAGCGGATCTCGTATCACGTTGCCTCCCGACTGATCCAAACTGCGTTGCATCGTCAGCGCCGGGCCCGTGGTGGGGGTCTGCGCATGGCCGTTGGAAACGCTGATGCAAAGCACGCACAGAGCCGTCAGCCACGGACGAGCCTGAACGAGACAAGTTGGAGCCATCACCACGGTCTCTCCTTTGGTTTCACGCCTGGGACCGGAACGTCGTAGCCGTCCCGGAACAGCATGCGCGCGAACGCCTCACGCGAGACGAGATCGACGCGCTGAAGCCCGGCAAGCAACCGATCACGATGCGCCCAGCCGATGCCGGTCAGATTTGCTTCGGTATCGTTCCAAAAATCTGCATCCACCATTTCGGCGAATTCATCGACTACGCGTGCCTGAGCTACCTCGCTCAGCAGGGGGAAGACAGCAAGCGCGAGCTGGTTGCGGCGAAGCGCAATCCAGCCCTCATGGGGCCCGGCGAGATATGATCGTTCGAGGTGGGGCACCGTCTTTGGATCAAAGCCGTTGCGGCTCGTCTGAACCGAATAGAGCATCAGCCACAGAAAAGAATCTGTCGGATTGACAGAGAACCCCTCAACCAGCTTTCGCTCTGCGGCTGCGATCTCGGCATCCGCCTCCTCGGAGCTCCTGCGCGCCATGGCTAATTCGGCAAGCCGAAGCCGGACGAGCGCGCTGGCCTGGAACAGTTTGGGGGGCGAGAGGCCGGCCGGTGCTGCAGGCTCGATGCCGGCAAGCATCTCCGCCAATGCCGGCATCTTCAACCGGTCGTCCGAAATAATCCGTGCCGCGATATCGCGGGCCGGTACAAGCCGACGGAACGAAGGCAACACCGCAATGGACCAGAGCAGGCTGGCAAGCCCGGCCGCAAGCAACAGTCCACGCAGGAGCAACGAGCGACCCAGGCAGCTATTCGACATACCCGTAACGGGCGTAATATTTCTGGTAATAGTAACGGCCATGATAGGACTCGTAACGCGCGAGCGCCTTCGTGTCAGCCTTGTTCAGAACCACGCCGAGCAGCTTGTCCTGAATCTCCGGCGAGCCGCGCAGATTATGCCGGACGACGTCGATCTTGGTCCGGCCCCACTCCACCACGAACACGTAGGAATCAACGAATGAAGAGGTGACGCGCACGTCAACCACGGGCGCCATCGGGGGCATGTCGAGCACCACGTAGTCGAACTGTGAGCGGAGCTGGGTGACGAGCGTGTGCATCGCCTTCGACGCCAAGATCTCGTTGGTATGCAGCAGCTTCGACGTGGCACCCGCCGGCAGAATCGAGAGCTTGGTCTCGGCATCGACAACCAGCGCTTCCTCGAGCCGGGCCTTCTGCGCAACAACGTCCACGAGACCGATCTTCGCGTCGGGCACCAACGCGCGCGACAATGAGGGATTGCGCAGATCGGCATCGACGAGGATTACCCGCGCTCCGCCATGCGCCATGAGCTGGGCGAGATTGGTCGAGAGCGTGCTCTTGCCCTCGTTCGGCAAGGTCGACGTCGTCGCCAGCACGCGGTTTTCGCGCACAATGGAGTTGAGATCGACCGCCACCTTCACCGAGCGTACAGCTTCCGAAAAGCGTGACAACGGGTTGTTCACGACATAGCGTAGCAGATCAGGCTGGGGATTACCCTTCGCGGCGAGCTTGCTGCCCAGCATCCTCTCGCCGAGTCCGGGCGCCGCGGTCGCGGGACCGAGCTCTGGAAGAATCGCGATGCAATTGGCGCCGAGTTGTTCCTCGACTTGGCCAGTGGTGCGGAACACTTTGTCGGTGAGCTCGCGCGCCATCGCCGCGCCGAAGGCCAGCATTATGCCGCCGAGCAGGCTCGCCGCCAGGATGATCAGCGACTTCGGGTAGCTCTTCACCAGCGGCGTCGTTGCCGCGCTGATCACCCGTGCCTCGGTAATCGGGAACGACTGCTGCTGCACACTCTCCATGTAGCGCTGGAGGAAGTTGTCGTACATCGCCTGGTAGGACTGGGCGTTGCTCTCGAGCTCGCGGAGCTGGATCTGCGCTTGGTTGGTGAGTTGTGACTCCGACACAGCATTGGCGAGGCTCGATTTGATACTCTCCTCGCGCGTCACCGCAATGTCGTAATCGCTCTTGTAGGATTGCTGGATGCGCTTTAGCTCGTCGGTGACGTTCTTCTTGATCTCCGCCATCTGCCTGCGCAGGTTGACGGCCGCCAGGTGATCCGAGCCGTACTTCATAGCCCATATCGATTCCTTGGACGCCATGTCGACATATTGCGCGCGCAGCTTCACAATAGTGTCGTTCTTCAGCGCGTCGGCGACGTTGGCGTCCGGAATGTCCTGCTTGAGGATGTCGTTCATACGATCGAGCCGCGCCTTGGCTTCGGCCGTGGCAGCGTGAGCCATCACAAGCTGGCTATTGACCTCTGCAAGTTGCTGCTCGTTCATCAGCCGCCCGCCGGTGTCGACGATGTTGTTGGCCGTCTTGAAATCCACCACTGCCTTTTGCGCCACGGAGGCTTGGGTGCGCAGCTCCTTGATGCGGTCCTGCAGCCATACGCTGGCGCGGCGGGTCGCCTGGTACTTTGCCTCGAGCTGGTCGACGATGTAGGCGTCTGCAATCGCATTGGCGATCTTCGCAGCCTTATTCGGATCTTTCGAGGTGTAGCCGATCTCCATCACGTAGGTGAGGCCAAGGCGCTTGATGGTGCGGTTCTTCTCGAACACGCCAAGCGCCTTGCGAGTTTGCTCGAATTCGGACGATGGGCGGCCCTCCGAGAAAAGCCCGGAGACGGCGCCGATAATTGTGCCGAGCAGACCGCCCCCACCGCCAGTGAACTCGGGATCGTCTGTCAGATGGAGATCGCGGATTACGGCGAGGCTGATGTTCTCGGATTTCAGGATCTCGACCTGGGTTTCTACGGTCGCGGAATCGATCGCGATGTCGCCGAGCACGGATTGCTGCTGGAACAGCTGCACCTTGCGCGTGTCGATGACCATCGAGGCGGTCGAGGTGAACAGCGGTGCGGCGGTGAAGAGATAGAGCAGCGCCAGGATCACGCAGGCCGAGACGATCGCGACCATGGTCGGGAACTGGCGCCTGATAATGTCGAGATAGGAGGTCAGCGTCTGCGACGGGGAGCCGTCGGCCTCGGTGAAATCACGGTTGATCTCCGAGGTCGGCTTGTTCACCTGCAACATCTAGCAATTCCTGAAAATGGATCGATGTGTGTTCTTGGGATTAATGTTCGCCAAAAGCCTGGTTGCGCCCGGAGCAAACCTGATGCCAAAGCCCGCGTTGCGCGAAACACTAACACAATCCTGCCTGCAATTGAACGTGGTCGATGCAGTGCACAGCGCCGTTTACGCGACATTTTGCAGGAAGCTTAACGGCGCAAAAGCAAAGCGGCGCCCGCTGGCGCCGCTTTCAAAAGGTTGCATGGCCGATTGTGAGGCCTGGGTGTCAGCGCGGACTGACGTTGCCGGATGCGTTGGTAATCCCAGCAGTACCCGCGCTGGAATTCGGCGAGACGGTGTTCGCATAATGGAACCCACCGAAGCTCGGCGCACCGTTGTTAGCACCACCGGTGTTGCCGGGATTGCCGGTCGGCCCACCCGCGCCGGAGCCACCGCCGCCCGCGCCGCCGCCGGTTGCGGCGATCGCGACGTCGCCGGTCGCGGCCTGGTAGGCGGCGATCACGTCGGCGTTGCCGGTGTTTGCGATCGCGGCCTGGATCTCATTGGCGAAGGCCTGGTCGGACTGTGCCGCCATGCGGGCGATTTGGGCGAGGCCGCCGACGATCGCGCGCATCTGGTCCTTGGTGGTCGCGGGATCCTTCAACAGCGCGATCAGGCCGGGAAGCGTGGTCGGATCGGAGGCGCCGAGGTCGCGCACGCGCGAGATCAGCTGCGGGCCGCCTGTCGGATATTGCTGCAGCAGGCTGTTGGGGGAAGCCTTGAAGTCGGAAATGACGGTGGCCGGCAGCTGGCGCTGCGGCGGGTAGACGGCGGCGCTGGCGGCCGACGAGATCGTCGCGGCGAGGGCCGCGGCGGCAGCCATGCGAAGCGCAATCTTGATAACGCTCATAAATCAACCTCCAAAAAATCAGCTGCCCCGATGTGCTTCCTCGGCCCGGGCGAATGGCTGTGCAGTGCGGAACCTAACCGAAGAGAAAACAGCTGTCCACTTATTCTAAAGACTTCGTAAACGACGCAACTGCTTCAAATCTAGACACTTTTATGAAGCTGAGGCGCCGGGCTCCGGGCTGCGCCAGCGGTTGTCGGATGGCCCTCGCCTCGCCGGGTGGTAGCGCCCGCCTCCGCCATCGCCCGGCCCTCCTTGGTGCGGAAAGACTGCGCCAGGCCCGCGCCGAAAAGCGCAAAGAATGGAATGCTGTAGCCCGGCACCTGCAGCGTGAAGTCGAGGCACGAATGCAGCAGCGACAGCGTCGCGGTCGCCACCGCCGCCAGCGGGATGATGGCATCGCGCCGGCGTCCGAACACGCCCCTGGCCAGGACGAGCAGCATGATGGCCCAGCCGAGCGCCACCAGCAGCGCCATCGGAATGCCCACCTCGGAGGCAAGCTCCAGCGGCGTCGAATGCGCGGCGTCCCAAACGCCGCGAATCGAGATGTTGGGGCTGCGATACGGCGGAAAGGCCCATTGGAAGGTGCCCATGCCGGTGCCGAACCAGGGATTGTCGCCGATGATCCGCAGCGTCGATTTCCAGGCCTCGATGCGGCCTTCGTCGACCAGGCCCTGGCTGTCGAAGCGGCTGGAGACGCGGCCGCCGAGCAGCTGCAAGAGGCCGAGCGCGACGGTGAGGCCCGAGCCCAGCGAGATCCAGATGCCGGTGCGCGGCGGCAGGTCTTTTCGGAGGAAGAGCGTGAACGAGACGATCATCGCGAGCAGCGACAGGCCGACGCCGGCACGCGAGGTCGTCATGAACATCGCCATCAGGCAGATCAGCAGGCAGCCAAGCTGCGGCAGGATCTCTTTTGGCGGGATCGTCCGCACATCGAGCGACAGGCGTTTCCATTCGATGTGCCGCTCAGGGAGCCGGCGGCGGACGTCCTCCAGGATCAGCAGCATCCAGATCACCGCGCAGGAGCCGAAATAGGCCGCCGCCGTGTTGCGGTTGATGAAGGTGCCGGTGACGCTGCCAAGATACGCCGTCTTGTCCCGCCACAGGATCATGGTGGGCTCGATCAGGAACGAGAGCACGCCGTAGAGGGCGTAGGCCGCACCGGAGATCGCGATCACCCACAACATGCGGCGGGCGCGGTCGCGGTTCGCTCCGACAGTGATGCCGAGGACGATCGCGAGGATGTTGGCGAGCGGCGCGCCGAGCGCGAAGAACGCCTCGTTCTTCACGATGGAAGCAGACGGGGCGATCGGCACGCCCAGCAGATCCGCGGCCTGCTTCCAGATCGGCTGGAATGGCGCAATCCAGGGATGGTCGGAGAGCTGCTCGTGCAGCACGAAGGCGTAAGCCGCAACGATCACGCCGATGCCGGCGAGCAACGAAAGATGCGGCCGACGCAGATCGCGCGTCGGCGCGACGATCACCGCTACCCCGAGGCACAGGCACCAGAATGCGATCGACAGATCATTGGTCGAGCCGAACGGAAACGGCGCGCCGGCCACCACAAAGAACAGGATGAAGGTCGCGGGCAGGCTCAATGACCAACGAATCCTGAACCAGCTGATATTGGGAGGCCAAAGGCGCATCGTGCTTTCTTGAGGCGAGCCTTGCTCTTGGGCTTAGAGGAAGCAATCGATCGGATAGATCTTCAGATCCACGTTGAGGCGGCTGTTCCGGGTCTGCGCCCGGAATGCCAAGAATACTCCAAAGCTATCACTGCCCGGATCGAGTTTTATTCCAGGGGTTAATTCGTCGGGCGGGACCAGGACGCCGATGTGCCGGTTGATGGCGGAAATCTCGATCCGCCCCTCCCCCTCGCCGAAATGCCCGCCGAGCTGCGTCACCGTGACTTTGGGCAGGCCGCGGCGCTGATGACAGACCTCCTCCTCCCATAGCTTGGTCTGCTGGACCAGCGGCTTTCCCGCACCATCGGGGACAACGATATCCGGGAAGGACGGGCGCAGCATTCCGAAGAACTTGCTCTCCTTGGAGTTCGCCGACAGCCGGACCGTGAACGACAGCTCGCCCTTGGCTCCCTTGAGGCGCGACAAGACAGGAGCGTCAGGCTCCGCGGAGACCATCACGTCGATGCGGTGGCGGACGCCTAGCTCTGCAGCAGCGCCGAGAGCCTGCCCGAGCGGTGCAAGCCCGAAGCCGACGGGGACGAGAGCCAAAAGACGGCAAAGTGTCCGAAAGCGCATGAAGCCCCTTGCAACAATGCGGGGTGCCCGATGACCGGCGCACCGTGCCCAGTGGCGCTTTGACCCAATCCCGAATTGGTAGCCGCAGCAGAACCGCTTGCTAAACGAAAATGGCACCGGGACAAAGCCCCGGTGCCATCGCTTCTGGTCGATCAAGTCGGCCTTTACGGCGCCAGCTTGACGTTGTTGCGGAAGATCAGGGCGTCGTTGGAGAGATTCACCGCATCCGAGCCGGTGGCCATGATCACGCGCAGGAACTGCAGGAATTTCGTAACTTCGACGTTGCGGGAGTTCGAGACGTAGATCACGTCGCCGTTCTTCATCATGACCTTGGTGGTAAGGAAGAAGCCGCCGGGATCGCGGAGGTTCACGTTGAAGATGACCGGAACGGTCTCGGAAGTGTACTTGCTCACGTCGATACCGAGCTGGGCCGCAACCTCGCGCGGCTCGCGGCGATACATGTACACGGCGGCCGGATCGGCTTGGCCATCGAGAAGACCGCCAGCCTTGCCCATGGCTTCGCCGAGGTTGATGCGCCAGGCATCGAAGTTGAACTCGCCACTCTGGCCGCTGGCGCCGAACGCCAGGAACTTCTGCTGCTCGCGATAGACGTAGATGCTGTCGTCGGGGCGAACATAGACGTTGTTCTCGGGCGCCATCACGAGATTTTCGAACGGCACGGTGGCCCGCCGTCCGCCACGCTCCAGCATGACCCAGGTCTCGAAGCCCTGGCCCTTGATGCCGCCGGCGCGGGTGATCGCATCGAGCACCTTGTCCTTTGCGCCCGCCGCGCTCGCGGGATAACGCGCCGGCGAATTGACTTCGCCGAGCACGCTGATGAGCTGGGTGCGCTGCGAGGACATCGCGACGACCGCCTGCGGCTCGATGGCGCGGTTGCCGATCTTGTCGATGATCGCGCGCTGGATTTGCACCGCCGTAAGCCCCGCGGCCTTGATCTGGCCGGCATAGGGCACCGTGATGAAGCCGTCATTGTCGACCGACTGATCCGGGATCGTCACATAGTTGCCCGGGCGGACGCCGGCTTCCGCCGGAATGAACAGACCGCCTGCCGCGGCTTCAAAGATAGTGACGCTGACGACGTCGCCGATGCCGAATACGATGCTGGCCGGCGGCCGCTTGTCCGTGAACGCCCCCGCGAGCCCCTTGGGCTCATGGGTGTGCAGGATCTTCACCGTGGCCGGATTGAGCGGCACCAGCTCGTAAGCGGGAGCGTTTTCAGTCTGAATCTTGTTGTTGACGTCGTCCGTCAGCGGACCCGAGCCGGGATTGGTCGAGCACGCTCCGAGCGCCAAAGCGGCCATCAGGAGCGCTGGCTTGAATAAATAAGACTTGGCAAAGGAATGCATGAATCGCGCGCCCCAAGAGACCCCAATTAGCCCTGATTGGTACGGCCTAGGGGGTGGTGCGACAAGGGTTCCCGGTGGTTAATGGAGCGATCGGTCGGCTACTGTTGCGTGCGGGCCACTCTTTGGGGCTTGGTTTAACCCTTTGTGACCATTTGTTGTATTTCGTGTGCCCGGTCGGCGAGCAAACCGCCCAACTCAAGGGCTCCGTGTGTCGAGCGCGAGGCTTCTTGACCTCTCGCCGCTCTGCTAAGTCTGGGCCGTTAAGGATAGGAACTCCCATTGTCTGGCCTCCTTCTTGTCCCGCTGTTGGCAGGCTCCCTCCTTGGCGCGGCTGATCGCCCCTGGGGCTCTGCTACCTCCTGCGCTGGCAGCGCGCGGTCCTCGTGCCAGGGCGCACCCATTGTCGAGGTGGCCGCCCCCGCCCCCTCCTCCGTCTGGAAGTTCAGCCGCACGCAAGGGGGCAAGGATGGCGAAAGCTTCGCGGCCATCACGAAGACCGCGGATACCACCCAATCCGACGCGGACTTTGCCGGCCTCATCGTCCGCTGTGCGCCAAAGGGCAAGATCGACGTGCTGGTGGCCCTGATCCGGCCGTTCCCGCCGCGGAGCCACCCCAAGGTCACCATCGCCGCGAGCGGCGGCGGTACCCTGACCTTTGACGCCAGCATGGCGGCCGCAGGCGCCGCGGTGCTGCTGCCCGACGAGGTTTCGGCCTTTGCCGCCGGCAAGTGGCAGACGACGGCCTCGCTGTCGGTGGTGGTCAGGGAAAGCGACAGCGAGATCAAGGGCGTGGTGGCCCTGAACGGCTTGCGGGAGGCCTATCATTCGCTGCTGGCAAATTGCAGCCAATAGGCCAAATTTAGCCATACAGCTTAAGGGTCTTTTTAGGGTGGGGAACCTAGGGTCCGAAGCACGGAGAGTGTTTCGGATGACCGCGCTTTTGATTTTCAGCTTTCTCGTAGGTGCCGTACTGGGCCAACGCTTTCGCGTCCTGGTCCTGCTGCCGTTGACCTTCGTCATGGTGCTCACCGCCGTCCCGGTCGGCTTGATGCTCGATCTCACGTTGCTCGAGAGCCTCAAAGGCGTGGCACTCGCGGCCATCGCCCTTCAGGGCGGCTATCTCTTCGGCTCGGCGGCGCGCTTTGGCCTTGCCGCCGCACGTGCCGCCCGCGTCTTCGGCCGTCCGATCAAGGCCACCCGCTGATCTCGCCGATCAACGCCGCGACGAGCCCGCGCGCAAATGGCCCAAGGTTCACGGTTTAAGGTTTAAGCGTTGGACCGAGGCAGGCCTTTGTTTGAAAACCACCCGCTCGCTTGTATGGTGACCTGACCGTTTCAGGATTCCCTTCGAGCGCGCCGTTTGTCCCTCGCTTATTTTGCCCTCATCGTTTCCATCGTCTCCGCTTCCGCTCTCGAAATCGCCGGCGCCAAGTTCGGTGCGTATCTCGGGACGATGGCCGCCGCGCTAAGCTTGTTGGCGGCCACCACGAGCGCGCGAAAAGCCGATTACGACCACTATGTCCGCGCGACCTCCTGGGGCCGCTGGATCCCGATCGCCATTCCGCTGTCCATCGCGGCCCAACTCGCCCCTCTTCCACTGAGCTTTGCCCATCCGATCTGGGCCAGCACGCACGATGCCGTAGGTGGCCTGCCGTTCGGACCGATCACGGCCGATATCGGCCTGACCGTCAGCGCGCTGCTGCTGGCGCTTGCGGCGATCTCGTTGCTCGGCGTCACCATCCTGGTGGTCCGCAACCGCAGCCGTGCCGAGCTGGTTCTCTTTGTGCTGAGCGGCGTAACCGCGGTCTCCGCCTTGATGTTGGACCTGCATCGGCTGTCGCCGGCGCTTGCGGCGACCGTTCCCGCTGATCTCACGGCAACCATGGCCGGCCTCGGTCTCATGCTCAATCTGGCGGTGATGCAGCTCGCTGCCGAACGGGCCGAGACGCATCACTCGGTCCTTCGCTCGGTGGCGATCGGCCTTTGCGGGCTTATGGGCACACTGGCAAGCGCGCTTGCGGTGTTCGGCCTGTCGGGCACGAACAGCGCGATCGCAGCAAGCTTTGGCATTGTGCTGATCCTGCTGATCCTCGTCATTCGCAGGCTCGATCTATCACCGCTCGCAGCGGGCGCCTTGTCGGCCGCCGCCTTGATCGGGGCTGCGATCGTCCTGTCATTCCTGTTCGAAAAGGGCTCCGGACCGGTCCTCTTGCGGCTCGTCCCGGATGTGGGGGCTGAAACGCGGGCCGCGCTGGAGCGGATGTTGACCGACACGCGCTGGTTCGGCGCGGGCGCCGGGACCTTTGCTGCGGTGGGCCGGATCTACCAGAGCGATGTCGGAGCCGCTTTGACCGCGCCGTCGACAGCCACGGCGGTCTTTGCTGGCACGGGATGGATCGGCCTGGCGGCCGCTCTGGCGGTGAGCTCGATCGCGCTGTTGCGCCTGTTCTTCGGCGCCTTGCAGCGCGGACGCGACTCGTTCTTCCCTGCGGCCGCCGCAGCCTGTGTTTTGTTTGCGCTGGTTCAGAGCTTCGCAGGGCCCGGATTGCTGCGGCCCGCAGCAATCCTGTGCCTTGCAGTGATCGTGGGACTGGGGCTGTCGCAGAGCGTCAGCCAATCCGGATCACGATAGAGCGCGGGTGATCAGACCGCGCGATCGCCGAGTGAGGCCCAATAGTTCGGGTTCTTGGGCGACTGAATGCGGACCCAGCGATAGGGCTTCTTCGACCACGGCAGAATGTGGCCGGAGAGATTGTCCAGCACGAGATCGCCGGCGAAGGTGCGAACCACGACCACGAGATGATGCTCGCCCCAGGTGGTCACGACCTCGCTGAGCAGCACCGAGCGCGCCGGAAAGCCCTTGGCGATCAGTTCGTGGCGTTTTGTCACAGCGTAATCGTTGCAGTCGCCGCTGGTCGGATGCAGCAGCCACTTCTCGCCGCGCAGCCCTTCCAGATTGGCCTCGGGACGGATGGCGGTATTGACCTTCTGGTTGACCTCTTGCATCTGCGCCAGCCGCTCCGCCGTAAGCTTCAGGCGCCCGCCCCTGAACACGATGTGCTGCGGCCGCGGCTTGCACTCGTCCTTGTACTTCAGGCAAAACAGCGTGAACGCCATTGGCGCCAGCGTCGGCTGGTCGAACTTGATGTACTGGATGGCCCCGCGCAGCCCCAAAGGCGCACCGACGAAGGCGGCTTCAGCGCGCTGCTGCACCCCCGCAGCAACGACGATGGCGGCCACGGCCGCCAGGAACTTTACAACTTTGCGCATGTCGCGCTCCCCGTTCTTGTTGGGGAGACGCTACGCGAGACGTCTTGAAATACGGCTCAAAGGCCGCGCGATCCTTTAATCAAAATGCGGGCGCCTTGGTCGGAAACAATTAAGAATACCGATGTGTGACTTGTTCTGCTAAGAGCCATCGCGACGTTCCGCTCGTGACGCTGGAAGCGATTCGACCGACCTGATGGGCCTTTCCTCACGCTTTCGAAAGAAGACCAAGCCTCGGCTTCCCGACGGCGTTCGCGTCTATGCCATCGGCGACGTGCACGGCCGCGCCGATCTGCTTCAATCGCTGTTAACCGTCATCGACGTCGATTTGGCCCGCTCGGCCCCCGAACGGGCCATCCAGGTCTTTCTCGGCGACTACGTCGACCGCGGCCCGGACTCGCGCGCCGTTCTTGATCTGTTGATCGAACGCTCGAAAACACACGAGACGGTTTGCCTCAAGGGCAACCACGAAATCTTCCTGCTCGAGGTCCTCAAGGATCCGGCCCGCCTGCAGGAGTGGCGCCACTATGGCGGCCTCCTGACGCTGGTCTCCTACGGCATCACGCCGACCATGAATCCGTCCGCGGAGCAGCAGGTCGAGCTGATCGAAGGACTGAGGCGCGCACTACCGCCCGGGCACCTGGCGTTCCTGCAGCAATTGCCCTCGTCCTTCACCTGCGGCGACTTCTTCTTCGTCCATGCCGGCGTCAAGCCTGGCGTCCCGCTCGAGCGCCAGAAGGATGAGGACCTGCTCTGGATCCGCGAGGAATTCCTGGCGTCCGAGGAGCGCTTCGGCAAATATATCGTCCACGGTCACACGCCGGTCAGCGTGCCCGATATTCGCCCGAACCGCATCAACATCGACACCGGCGCCTATGCGACCGGAAACTTGACGCTGCTGACGATCCAAGGTGATAGTCTGCTCGCAATTTAAGAGCCCTGCTCTCGTTTCAATCCCGTGCTCGCTTCGCCCTCACAGGCCTCGTCGATTTCATCATGAACCGCATGTTCCTGCTTCGCGTCATCGGCATCTGCACCGCGATCGTGCTGGCGCTTCATGCCGGCATGGAATTCTACGGCGATCTCGTCCGACCGAACTTTCGCGCGAGTGATTTGTTCTCGGGCGAGATTCCGCCCGAGAAGGCCAAGCTGGCCGCCGGCGGTGTCTTGGCATCGGTTTCGCTGGATGGGGACCTGCTCGCGAACTACGCGGCGGCACTGGCCGCTGACGTTCTTCACCGTCCTTCAACCGATGCGGCCGGGCGGGCCAGCGAGAACAAGGCCGCCCAAAGCGCCGTCGTCGCTGCCTTGAAAGTATCACCAATCAGGCCCGCGCTCTGGCTCACGCTCGGCACGCTGCAGGCGCAAGCTGGCGAAGCGGCGACGCCGGCTGTGAAGATGTCCTACTTGACCGGATCGGTGCCGATCGACGTCGCCTTCGCTCGCGTCCGGACCGTGACCTCGGGCGCGGCTGCAACGGACGAGGAGATCAAGCTGCTGGCGCAATCCGACATCCGCGCAGCGCTTGCCAATCGCTCGCGTTACGAGCCGCTGCTGATCGCGGCCTATGTGCAGGCAACTCCGCAAGGCAAGGCGCTGCTGCTCGACACCACGAAAGTGACCGATCCCAAATTCAACGAGATCTTGCGGCGGTACTGAATTTCAGCGCACCGATTTCGGGTTGACCGGCACGAAGTCCTGATCGCGACGCGGTTGGTCGGATCGCCCCTGATAGACGAACATGCCCTTCTTGGTCGTGACGATATCGCCTCGCTGCAGGCTATCGTCGCGGAGAAGGCGTTCGGTCGCGACAAGGTCCGGATCTTCCGGAATCGGCTTGTAGAGCTCGGGATGCTCCCGCCGCTCGCGCGAAGCTTCCTTGGCTCGGCGCCGTGCGTCCTCGATCCGCTGCCGCCATTCGTCGCGCGTCACTTCCGGCTCGCTTGGTGGAAGATAGTCGTTGATGGATGGCTCCGGCTCAGTCTGAGCACGACATGAGAGCGGGTAGGCAGAGAGGGCGAATCCGACAGCGGCGGCCACGGCCGCCTGAACCGGCGCGCGCCCGGATATCCAGCGATCCGATGTGGACTTGCGGCGAATGTATCGCACTCCGATGACTCCCAAGCGGGCCGAGCAGCATCCAGCGGCCCCCTCAACTTCAGCTCATGCGGCTGCCAATTGCAAGATTTTAGGAACGCTGCGCCGTCCCATCAAAAGTCGAAAACAACCCCATGCACAGTAGCCGGCGCCAACCATTTCAATCAGTTACGCCTTTCCCGAAATCCGATTTGATCCGTCGGGCAAAACAGAGGTAGGATGGCAGGATCTGGAGAGAGCCGACCGGATGATCGCGCTTTCCGAGATCCACGTGTGATGAGCGGCTCAAAGGCAAACAGCTGCGTTCCAAGACCACGTTAAATCGTCGCCGTTAGATTTCGGCATAAGCTGGTGGAGTTGCCGAGAATGCGTACAAGGCCGGTATTGCTGTCAGGTGTTGTCCTCGCGGCGTCCGCCATGTCTGGCCTCGCGGCGCAGGCGAGCCCCATCTGCATCAAGGAACGGACGCCGTTCGCGTTGTCGCACGATACGGTGAAATGGACGATGTCGATCGCGCCTGGCGCGGAGTGCATCCAGGGCCTGCGCTGGTCGTACATGCAGATCTTCAAGGTATCGGTCGTGAGCGGGCCATCACGGGGACAATTGGCGGTGGTTGGGTCCGGCTTCCGCTATTCGGCAGAAGCCGGGGCGCCCGGCAGCGACAAGTTCACGCTGCTGATCTCGGGCAAGAACCGTCAGGTTGCGGGGACATCGACACTGGAGGTCGAGGTCAATCCGCAATAACCGGCCCTGCGTCTTGGCGGTGTTCAGCGCGACTAACGGCGGCTCGAGCCACTGCCCCGGGTTCTATTCCCGTGATAGGGTCGGGCGTATCCGCCGCCCCTCGTCACAGGGGGCTCGATCCGGCTCGGGATGTTACGCGTCGCGTTGGGCGGCGCGGGCTGCGACGGATTGACAATGGTCACGTTGCGGTTGGGCGTCGAAGGATCGTTGACGCCCTGGGCCCAGGCAGCGGCGGGCACAAGCAACGCAATTGCGATCAGAACTGGTCGTTTCATACGATATCTCCCGAGCATGAACGTCAGGGAGGCGATCACCGTTCCTTCACGGTTCGTTGGGTGAACCTTAGCGGGGGACGGCAACCAGCTTGCCGTCTCGCCAGACACCCTGGGCCGACTTTCCAGCAGGCAGCCTGCCTGAAAGGTTCCGAACGGCGGTCGGCCGCGAGGCAGCCTGATTGGTCTGCGCCTTTTTCGTGGGGGTCGTGATGATGCTCGAGCTCGTGGTGTTGGCCTGATCCTTGGTCCCTTGCGCAACGGCAGGCGAAACCACGAAGGTCAAAACCGTGAGGACTGCTAGAACGCCGCGCATGGTCGAGCACCAGAAAGAGAAGAGCTTGGCGAAATGTCACAGGTTCTCGCCCAAAAGCAAGCACCTTCGAACACCGCGCGAGGCCTTTGCGGACCCGCCAATCGAAGCCAAACCGGCTCAACTCGAGACGTTTGAAGCGGAAAGACCTAGCGAAATAGCCCTATCCGGGCTACTTGATCGGCCTTGATGACCGACTCCGGTGAAACTGCAGCCAACGCTCCCTCGGCGCAACAGATCAAAGCCGGGTTTATCCGTCTCCTGTCGAGCCGCATCCGCGCCGTATCCGACGATCCCCGGCAGATGCGGGAGATTGTCTATGAGCTGGCGCGCGTCAAGCTTATGGAGCAATTTACGCATGCCGACGCGCGGGAATCGCGCGAGTTTCAGCAAGTCCTCGAACGTGCCATCAAGGAGGTCGAGCGTTCCTTCGAGCGTAGCGCCGCGTCTGAGCCGCAAAAAATTGCGGCAACCGCAGCTCCGGTTCCCCCGTCCGTCCAGACCCCCGCTCCCCCGCCTATTCCGATATCGTCACCCGTTTCCGCTTCGCCGCCTGCTGCGAAGGACGCGGAAGCCGCGCGCCGTCCCGTGGCTTCGCAGCCCAAGCGGAGCGGCGCCTTCACTTTCCTGGTTCGACTGGCCGGCATTCTCCTGCTCATGGCCGGCGCCAGCAGCGCGGTGATCTATTGGCCGCGTTTGAGGACGCAAGTGGCCGCACTGTCACAGTTGGTGCTGCCATCCGAGCGCGCGCCGGGCAGCCCCGAGCCCCGGCCGGCCCCCGTCCCGACCCCGTCGGAGAGCGCGAGTGTCGAACGATCGCCCGACAGCGCAAAGGAGCCGGCGCCACCTGCACACCCCTCCATGCCTTTGCCGACGACCTTCGGCGTCTACGCGCTGAACGAGGGGCAACTCCAGGAACTGAAGCCGGTCCCCGGGAAGATTCCAGACCGCCGCGTTGCGATCTCGGCGGCCATCAACACGCCGAGTGCAACGACCCTGACAAGCGGAGATGTCAACTTCATCGTGTTCAGGCCGGACGGAAGCATTGAGGCAAGCGTGACCGAGGTTCGAGTCGTCGCGAAGGTGTCCCGGTCAATGGGCGTCGATGCCTCCGGCAAGGCCGCCATAGTCAGCGCGGGCGATTCCTGGGTCATTCGCAGCATGTCCTACCCCTACAAAGTGGGGCCGGTCGAGGATCAGCAGAGGATGCTGTTGCTGCAACCGGAGCAGGACGGCTTCACGCTTTCGCCGGGCCGCTACATCGTCGTCGTCAAAGGCATCGGCTACGATTTCACCGTGGCCGGGACGATCACCGATCCCAACCAATGCGTCGAACGCATCAACGCGGCGAACGGCGCGTTCTATTCTCCCTGCCCGCCGCCGCGTTAGATCGACGGCCGCTACTTACTAGGCTTGCCGTCCTTGGCCGCCTCCGCCGGCACGTCGTCGACCTTACCGTTGTTCGCGACGCATTTTTGGAAGTATGCGCGCTGATCCTTGGCCGTTCCCTTGGCACTCCCGGCCGCCGGGTTGCCGATTTGCCTGGGCGGAAAGGCCTTGGCCACCGCCGCTTCGCATGCGCGCGCCACTTCGGCAGTGATGGCCGACGCCGTCGCCGGCGCAGCCAACGTCAACACGCATGCCAATCCAACCAACCTTCGCATATTCCTGACCGGCACCTTGCTGCTCCCTCGAAGCGTGAATGCTTGCCGGGACCATAGCAAAAAGGATCGACGCGCCAAACGGCAAAGCGGCGCCGAATTGTCACGCGGTCTGCCCTGGGCGTCTCGAAGGATGGCCGAGCGCGCGCAGCAAGAACTCCAATACTAGCTGTTGAGCTGCGGCGGCTTGAAATTCGGAAAACGCGTGAGCATTGCGGTCTTGACGAACTTCAAATGAGCAATGGTGCTTGCCAGCTCCTTGAGCCGCCGCTGGCCATTGGAGATGTCCGCCGCGAAGAGATCCTGGTGATGATTGTCGAGCGCCTCCCGCTCGAGGTACTCGTCGGTGCCGTTTCCAAAGGTGACGGATGCTCGCGCCAGCGCGTCATCGACACGTCGACTAAGGCCGACCTGCTCCCTCTCCGCATCTCGTAGCGCGGTGTCGATGGCGACCATAACGGCGTCGACCCTCGCGCGGTCTGTCTCCGCATCACGCTCGGCGGAGCGGGCTTTGAAGCCCTTGTCCTCACGGCGGGAGCCGAGGAGGTTGTGCGCGCGTGCTCTCAGGAACAGCTGAAACATGTGGGCCATCCCCATTTTCGAGATCTAAGCTGCTACCATCGGTCAGGCATAGTTAACAAAGCCTAAATCCTGCGTCCGCCCCGCCTGGCTTTGTGCGATCCAGGCCCGCCAGGCTCCTTCGTGCTTGGAATAGAGCTCGAGCCACCGAACGTCGTCAACCGCGGCCGCTCCCGTGCCTGCGCGGGCTTCGGCCACGATTTGCACCGTTTCCTTCGGTGCAAGATCCAGCGCCTCGAATTCCGCCGTCTCCTCCAGCGACAGGCCTATCAGAACACGATGCCCCTGCGCGTCAACAAAATATCTGCGCGGCGCGTTGTGCCGTTGATCAATCATTTGAATGACCCTCGCTCATGATCCAAGGACCTGGAAGATCTCTCAGATGCCGGCCATAGCTACAAACAAACGCAATCAAAATAAGAGCGCAAGTCGTCGCGCCCAGCAACGCAATCAGCCACGTCATCTACGCCTACCCGCGCGCCCTCCGGAAATAGAGGACCCGAACTCGCAATGAACTGATCCGTCTTAGGTTGCCTTTCCTGGGCCCTCAAGGACGGCGACAGATTAACCTAACCGCACATGGTTATTTCGACTTCGCCACGCCCATGGGGCAGCACGCGCGCGGCCCTGCGGTTATGATGGCCGCTGGGTGCGACCGGCTTCCATCGAGGCGGGGGTATAGGGTGCGTAAAGACGATATCGTGCCGATCGCTTCCGCGAGCGCCACGCCCGTACGCCATAGCCGCAGCCAAAGCCCGCGGCGAAAATCGAAATCAAAACCAAGGCAGCTAACATTGGAATGTTCCCACGTTTGCCGGAACGTTCCTCCCGCGCTCATTTTCATCTTTTCGTTGTGTCGACTTCAAGATCGTCACCGCTGAAACTTTTGTCAGACGAAGATGAAGTTTGTGCAACGTGATGCTTGAAGATTGGTCGGCACGCGAGGGCACAGAGCGCGGAGAAGAGGCTCAGTTCTTTTTACCAGAACTCGACAGGCCGACACCATGAACCCTCGTTCATTTGGCGCTTCAAACGTTGGACCGGCGCGGCTGAAAGCGACCGTCGGAAGGCGCGCATCGGATTCGCCAGCGAAACACCGTGGTTATACGGAGCGTCGCGCGTCGATTTCATCGCGGTAAGGTTGAGCAGTTAGCTTAATCCGCGTTGTTTGTTGCGAAGTCTCACCGATCGCATATCCATCTTCGCACCGGGCTCCCCCAAGCCCGGCCCCACCCAAGCAAAGCCGTCGAGCGAACATGGGTCGCTTGGCGGCTTTGTCGTTGTGTCGACAAGAGGATGATTTCGGTTATGGCGCGCAAGCCCTGGTCGTTCAAAGAAGACCGCCGGCTCATGGAGCTGGCCAAGTCTTCGGCTTCGCTGGAAGAGGCGGCGAAGGTTCTCGGACGCTCGCCTGATGCGATCAAGCGCATGGCATTGCGGCTTGGTCTTTCGCTGAAGCCTAAGACCGGGAAGAAGGGCTAGTCTTGGAAACAGTTCGTCGAGGACCCGTCCAGCTTTTCACAATGCAGGACGGAACCAAAGCAATCACTGGGTGTTATCCAGACTTCGCAGTGAGGTCTGGCAGTGGTCCATTTTGCCATTTCCGCAATGTTGATTTGGCTGGCGATTAACATCGCTTTTGTGGTGCTTCGGCTGCGGGTCGCCAGTGATCCCGCCGCGCCCCCACACCGACAGGTCAGGCAGAGCTTATCCAGAGGCCGTCTCCGCCCGCCCCCGATGAGCGCGACCAAGCGTCCTGCCTTCAGTCCGCCCGGCCTATTCAGACCTAGTTGCGCGTCTTCTTCTGGGAACCCATCCCGGGGCTGGTGCCGTAGTTGGGTGTCCCCGTCCCCTTGAAAGCACCACCCATGCTGTCCGAACCGGAATTCGTCGCCGTGCCGCTGCGGGTAGTGGGCTGATTGCCCGATGGCTGGTCTTTGGTTCCCTGCGCCCAAGCCACGGAGATTCCGACGACCAACGACAGGAGGAGGCTTAACGTCCTGATCATACTGCTCAACTTTCAATGCTCGGGCCGCGCGACCATCAGTCAGGCAACCACTCGGTAGCCCTTCCGGACCGGTCCGCCCGTTAAACCCTATCTTAGCCCCCGCTGGCTAGAATCAATTCCCAAAATCAATTCCCAAGATCAGTCACGAAGCCTCTCCTGATTTCCGCCTGGACCGGATGAGATTACAGCGGCCGAACCTCTCGTTTGCGGCGCTCGTTATTGCGAGCACGATGGCGTTCGGGCTGGCGGGCCATTTTGCGGCAGACGGCGTCATTCGCCACCAGCAGGCGCACCAACTGAACGAGCTGACCGAGGTCGTTCTGCGCCGCTCCGAATTTGCGGTCGATTTCGCCGCGGCCAGCCTCGACGAACTCGCCAACCGTGATCTTGCCAGCTGCGCACCGGCAGCGCTGCAAGCCATCCGGCTCCACGTCTATCAGCGCTCGGCGATCAAGGACGTCCGTCTCGTCAACCCGGACGGATCGGTGATCTGCTCGGCCTATTCCGAGACGCTGGAGTTCGACAAGGGATGGGCGGATCGCCGCGACATGCTGCCCTCGCACGACAAGACGCTCTCGCTGTTCCGCGTGGAGCAGTTCGGCGGCGACGCATTGGGCGTGCTCAGGGACGTCAATCGCAGCTCCGCGCTGGTCGCCATCGTCGGCATCAACGCCGGCCTGTTCGATCTCATGCCCGCCGAGCTGCGCGCACACAGCGAGGTGATCCTCGCCTTGAGCAATGGCGAGAAGCTCGGCGAATTCCGGCTCGACGCCGACAGGCCCCTGTCAGAGCCGATCAGCTTCGACAGGCATTCCACGCGCTTCCCGCTTCACGCCACGATCCGGCTCGAGCACGCCGTGCTTTCGAGCTGGAACAGCGAGGCCTATTGGCCGGCGCTCGCGGTGGCCCTTGGGCTTGGCGCACTGTTCGGCATCCTGCTGGCACGCAGCCGCCGGATGGAAGGACCGGTCGCCGATCTCGATCGCGGCCTCGCGGCCGGCGAATTCAAACCATACTACCAACCCATCTTCGACCTCAGGACGGGCCGGATCACGGGCTGCGAGATTCTGGCGCGCTGGGTTCGTCGGGACGGCTCGGTGGTGCCGCCGATGAACTTCATTCCGCTGGCCGAATCCAGCGGGCGCATCCAGGTGATGACCTGGCAGATCCTGAAATCGGCACTCGCCGACCTGCAGGGCGTGCTGAAGGCGGACAAGACCTTCAAGATGTCCGTGAATGTCGTGCCCAAGCACCTGCTGAGTGCCGGCTTCGTCGAGACGCTGCGTCGCACGGTCCTGGCGGCGAGAATCTCCGCACGCCAGATCGTGGTTGAAGTCACCGAACGCGACGAGCTCGACGATCTCGCGCACGCCGCGACCGTCGTGGCCGAATTGCGCGACCACGGCTTCCGCGTCGCAATCGACGACGTCGGCGTGGGTCACAGCGGTCTGTCGCGGCTGAAGGGGCTCGGCGCCAACACGATCAAGATCGACAAGTTCTTCGTCGACACCATCACCGTGGATGCATCGACCACGACGATCGTCGAGATGTTGGTCGCGCTGGCCAAGGACTTCCGCATGACGGTCGTAGCAGAAGGAATCGAGACCGAGGAGCAGCGCCGCGCCCTGATCGCCTCCGGCGTCGAGGAAGGACAGGGCTATCTCGTCGCCGCACCGCTGCCCTATGCGAAATTCAGCGAGTTGGTCGATTCACGCCGCCACTCCGCATCCGCAGCGCCGGCCGGCGGCGTCCTGGTGGCCTGACCATCTTCGCTGCACGGCCTCCCGGCCGGCGATGGCGGCCAGGTTTTGGGCAGTCCTTGCCCCGGAAGAACGACGAGGCGCTTTAACGATATTCTCGTCTTTCGAAGCGGAATGGCCCTCGAGCCGCTATGGTGGGCCATGCGTCGAAATCACCTCATCGCAGCCGCGGGAATCTGCCTTGCCCTCATCGCCTATGCCACCTTGGCAAGGCTGGCGGGGCGGCCGGCGCTGATGGGGCATCACGAGGCCTACTGGATCGTCGTCATCGAGCGCTTCAGCGCCTATGGCCTGTTGGGCTTCCTGCTGGCCTTCCTGTTGCCCGGCCGGCTCGCTTTGGCCTGCTCGCTCGTCATCGCAGTCGCAATGGGACTGGAAGTCCTGCAAACGCTGACCCCCGATCGTGATCCGGGTTTCCTGGACGTGCTGCAGAAGGCGGCAGGAGGCACCGTCGGCGTCATCCTCGCCCAGACGATCCTGGCCTTCTTACCTCGGCCGCCAGCCTGAGGCCCACGGCGCTGACAAATTCGTCAGCGCCAAAGCATGATCCGGAAAAGTGCGCAGCGGTTTTCCGAAAGATCATGCTTAAGCAACAACCTAAAGCGTGATGACGATCCATCCTAATCGCATCGCGCTTTAGGGCGACATCCCCCTACTTCATCATCTGCCCGCGCAATTCGCCGCCTGGGTTCGCGGCCGTATGAATGTTCGCGTACCATTTGCCGGCCAACAGGTCCGCCGCCTGGGCATCCGTGAGCGTGGCGCTGCCCTGGATAGGACTTTGGACCGTCTTGAAGGGCAAAGCGATGCCGGCGTTCTTGCCCGCATCACTGGGGCCATGAAAATGGGCGCCCATCGCCGGACCAGTCAGATTGGCAAACGTAATCGTATAGGTCAGAACTTTGGTCTGGGTGTCGAACGCGGCCTCGGCCTTGCCCGAACCGGACGAGCCGTTCGGAGGCACTTCATTGCTGCCCTTGAGGTCGGCCTGCAGCTTGACGACCTCCGCACGTGACGGCGCGGTTGTGACGATCAGCAGCCCACCGAGCATCACCGTTCCCAACAGCGTCACGCCGACCCGATACTTGGCTTTCCTCATGGCATTCTCCTACAGGCTCTACGGCCCGATGCGGTTGAAACCCCGGCCCCGGCTTGAAATTCCGGAGACGAGTCTATGCCTGATTCGCCAAAGGCTATCGGAGATACCACCGGGGTCGCTGTCGCCGCCGGTCCGAGGATATCGCGCGAAGCGGGCTACGCTGCCCCGCGCTCGCGGAACCCGGTCGGGGCCAGGAGTTCGGCCATCTGCCTGTGCGTGCTCTGGAGCGCGGCGATGGCGCCGTCCAGATCGAAATCCGCCTCGCGAACGGACGCGAAGAACCTGGCCGTCAGCGCGAGGTCAAGCTTGACGCGCGTTGCGCCGTCGCGGCTCTTGCGACGGTCGAGCGACAGATGGATGGCCCGCATTCTGGCTTCTGCCGGCGTACAGCCGCTGAGTGTCGCCAGTTCGTCGTATGTCATCCAGATCTGAGGCATGTTCTCGTCCGTCCCTGATTGCCGCCTCATCCTAGATCTCTGCGCCTAAATGCACCGTTGCCGCGCCGCGGTCGCAGCCCGCTTCGCTGCGATAGCGTCAACGCAAGACTAAGATGCGGGAGGCCTGGAAGGCGCGGGAAATTGGCGCGGCCGCGAACGGCTGTCGAGGCCCTTGGGCAATTTGTCATTGAGCTTCACGACGGCGCCTCGAGCCTCCGTCGCCGGCGCATCCTCCTGGCTGTAGATCAGCGTCACCTCGAACATCACGTCGGGCGCTTCCCTGGCCGTTCCGGAGCAGGTCGCCATCGCACCGCTGCACACGCCGGCGAGGCGGACCTCGACCTCGTCCAGACCGAACACGGTCGGCGGCCCCTCGGCATAGCGCCGCGTGGTCAGGACGGCCGTGAAGCGCTGGTCGTCACCGAACTGATAGGAGCCGCCATAGGTAAAGAAGCTGTCGCTGCCGGAAATCCGTCCGTCCGCCAGATGCACGATGCCCGTACCCTGGCCGCGCGGGGTCCTGAACCAGGCCGCATATTTGCCGTCTCTCATCATGGAAATGTCCGCCGTAGAATTCACTGGTATTTGCAACCAACTCTGGGGCGCGACAATGACCGACGCGGCGAGTATTCCGCGACGGTTAACGCCCTGCAAAGCCAACCCGTCAAATTGACGCCGCAGCACGCGGCGACGCAATCAAAACAATTCTATGCCGTCATCCGCAGTCTCGACCGCCTCGACCCGGCGCGTGGCGGCGATCGATGCCAGTCCCAGCGCTTGCAGGAACTCGCGATGAACGTCCCGCTCACGCTCCATCGTGTAGCGCGCGAAGAGATCGTCGAGGATCGCCTGATCCTGCAGCTCAGGCTGTAACCGCTGCGCGCTCGCAGTCTCGAGCCGCGCGGCGACCGCAGGCAAGGCTGCGGAGCTTTCGCCGAGCCTGGTCATCAGACCCTGGGCCGAATTCATCAGCCTCTCGAACTCCGCGCCTTCGTCGACGAGCCGGCTCATCAGCTTGCCGAGCCGTTCATTGCCGGCCTCGACCTCGCGCAGCGCCTGAAGGATTTGCGGCTCGAGCTTGGCAAGCTGGGTGGGATCACCCTGCACGCGGAGCTCCTTCAGCTCATTGGCCGAGCGCTCGATACCATCGAGCACGGGCCTCAGGCGCCCCGCCCCCGCGGAGACCTGGTCGGCGGTCGCCTTGAGCTCGTTGGCGATGACGACGAAGGCGCTGCCGCGGCTGCCGAGATGGCTCGCCTTGAGGCCGGCATTCATTCCGATCAGCGTGATGTCGACGGTCGCTTCGGCAAGCCCGGCGATCGCCTGGCGAAATTTCGTCAGCGTGCCCTCGACGATCGCGAGCGCCTCGTCGACCGAGCGGCCGGCACTCTCGCAGGTGGCGATCAGGGTCGATGCGTGTGCCAGCGTCTGCTTGATGCGCGTCAGGAACGACGACGAGCCGCCCTCCTCGCCGCCGAACAGCGTGCGGCCGTGGCCGACGACGCTGCCAGCATCGTGCAGGATGGCCGTCAGTGCGCCGACGATCTGACCGACGTCACCGCCGAACTCGCGCTGGGCATCCCTGAGCTGGGCCGCCTGCAACCGGCAAATCGCACCCACGCCGTCATCGCTCGGTACCGTTTCAGGAACGAGGCTCGAGGCGGATTCCGACGCAAGGCCGAGGCCATGGGACACGTGCTCGAGACGCTGACGCGTGCTGTCGCCCGCCTGCAGCGAGATGATCGCGCTGCCGACCGCCTCGGCGATCTTCCTGGTGCTGGCACTGGCGCGGTCGGCCAAATGGCTGCTCTTGCTGCGCTGGTCGCGTAACCCCGAATAGGCCGCGCCGAGCTCGGCGCTCTCCGACACCAATTGGGCCCGATACCGGCTCTCGAACTCCTTCTGCCGGCCGGAGGCGGTGGCAACCGCTTCGGACAGGCGCTGCTGGTCCCGCGCGCAGCCTTCGATCGAGCGCTGCACGGCCCTGCCGAGATCGTAGGCTTCCTGGGTGAAGGCGAGAAAGCCCTCGCGGTCTCCATCGAGCGAGGCCGCCTCGATCCGCGCGCTGCGCGCGATGATGGTGATCATCCCGATGTGCTTGAACAGCGGCTTGAGTAGCGAGGACGCCTCTGCCGTGCTCTTGCCGATCGTCTCCAGCAGCGCGCTCTCCGCCGGCAGCGCCTGCGCCAACTCGCTCAGCCGCGCCGCGATCTCCTGCAGCGCCGTTGCGGCGCCCTCGATCTCGGCGCCGGAAAGCTCACCTGAGAGCGTAGCTAAGCGCTGGTTCAGCTCCTTGAAGATGAGGTGGCCGCGTCCGAGTTCCTGACCGACGCGCGCAAAGACGTCCTCGATGCGCGAGGAGACGTCCTCGATCGCGGTGGTTGCCTCGGTGAGTGTGTTGGCCGGAACGGGCGACATGGCCATCAACCTGCCACCGCGGCGTGCCCGGCCTGATACCAGAGCATGATCTCCCGCGGGATGTGATGCAGCGAAACGACCTTTTCGACGCCGCCATGGGCGATGGCTTCCTTGGGCATGCCGAACACCACGCAGCTCTCTTCGTCCTGCGCCCGCGTTGAGGCGCCGAGCTTGCGCATCTCCAGCATCCCGCGCGCGCCGTCGTCGCCCATCCCGGTCATGATGACGCCGAGCGCGTTGGCGCCGGCATGCTGGGCCGCCGAGCGGAACAACACGTCGACTGAGGGGCGATGCCGCGACACCGGCGGGCCGTCCTTGATCGCGATCTGGTAGCGCAGACCGATGCGCTGGAGCAGCATGTGGCGGGCGCCGGGCGCGATATAGGCACAGCCCGGCAACACCGGCTCACCGTCCTCGGCTTCCTTGACCTTGATCTGGCAGACGCCGTCGAGACGCTTGGCAAAGGCCGCGGTGAAGCCTGCCGGCATGTGCTGGACGATGAGAAGCGGCGGACAGTGCGCCGGCAGCATCTCGAGGACATCGTTGAGCGCCTCGGTCCCGCCGGTCGACGCACCGATACAGACGATGCGCTCCGTCGTCGGCCGGACCCTGCCCTGCACCGGCGGCGGGATGATGGCGTCGGCGGTCAGCTTCTTCTCGATGGACCGGCGTTCCGCACGCGGGCGCACCCGCGCGCGCGCAGCCGACTTCACCGCCTCGCGCAGCCGTGTCGAGCATTCGAGCAGCGCCTGCCGCGTATCGATCTTCGGCTTCGGCACGATGTCGACCGCGCCCGCCTCGAACGCCTCGAACATCACGTTCGAGCCCTCTTCGGTCAGCGAGGAGCAGATGATCACCGGGATCGGGCGCTGCGCCATGATCTTGCGCAGGAACGTCATGCCGTCCATGCGCGGCATTTCCAGGTCGAGGATCATCACGTCGGGGATCTCGTTCTGGAGGCGCTTCGCCGCCACGAAAGGATCGGAGGCCGCTCCCATCACCTCGATATCGGGATCGTCGTTGAGAATCGTCTGCAGGATTTGGCGCACCGACGCCGAATCGTCCACGATCAGTACGCGAACCTTCTCCCTCGGCATCTTGGTTGCGCTCCGGCTAGACCTGGAAAATGGTTGGCTGAACCTGCTTCAGCCCGGGCACGGCACTGTGAATCATCGATTCCGAATGTCCGACCAGCAAATAGCCGCCCGGACGCAAATGGCTGCACAATTGCTCGACCACCTTGCGCTGGGTCTCGCGCTCGAAATAGATCAGGACGTTGCGGCAGAAGATGATGTCGACATCGCGATCGACCGGATAGGACTTGTCCATGAGGTTCATCCTCATGAAATGTGTCGCGCGCCGCAGCTCGGGTACGACCCGCACCTCACCGCGCGACTTGTCCCGCGACGTCGAAAAATATCGTTTCACGAATTGCTCCGGCACCGGGCCGAGCACGTCGCGCGTGTAGATCGCCGTCTTGGCGAGGCGCAGCACCGCGGTCGAGATGTCGGTCCCTAGAATGCGGTACTGGAAGCGCGATCCGTTCCGCGTCATGTCGTCCAGCACCATCGCGGTGGTGTAGGCCTCCATGCCGGTGGAGCTCGCCGAGCTCCAGATCTTCAGGTTCGCGTTCTTGCGTCCATGCGACTTGAGCAGGCCGGGAATCGCGACGTCGCGCATGAAGGTGAAGTGCTGCGGCTCGCGGAAGAAGTCGGTCTTGTTGGTCGTCACCACATCGATGAGATGGGTGAGCTCGGTATCGAAATGATCGGCCTCAAACAGGTTCTCGACATATTCGTTGAGACCGGTGAAGTTGAGCGCGCGCACGCGCTTGTGCAGCCGCCCCTCCAGCATCAACCGCTTGCCCTGCGGCAGCTTGATGCCGACCTGGCCCTCGATCAGTTCGGCGATGGTGCGGAAGTGGCGGTCCGATAGATGCACGGCCGTATCCTGTACGGCGGGCATCATGGCCGCCGGCCCCGGTCCGCGACGGCCACCTGCACTGAATGTCGGGCCGTACGGGCCATCTCGAATCCTACGCGTTTAAACAACCGCTGAAAGAAGACCGGTCCACCGTCCCAGGGCAGACCGGCCCGCAAAACTCCTAGCGCTGGAAATCGGCGTCCCGATCGTCCTCGCCGTCATGCATGTCGAAGGCAAAACCGCCGCCACCGGCAACCTTCACGGCGCGGGCCGGCCTGGCCTGCACGACCTTTTTCGCCGGCCGCTCGGCAGCCGCCATGTTGGCCGCCTTGGCGCGCAGCTGGCTCACAGCCCGGTCGATCGGCGCCGGTGCCTGGCTCTTCACGCCGTGCTCGATGCGGAAATAGGCGATGGTGGACTGAAGCTGTTCGGCCTGCGAAGCGAGTTCCTCCGAGGTCGACGACACCTGCTCGGACGCGCTGGCGTTCTGCTGGCCGACCTTGTCGAGCTGCTGGATCGCCTGGTTGATCTGAGCCGATCCGACGTCCTGCTCGCGACAGGCCGCGGTGATCTCCTCAACGAGCTCGGCGGTCCTCTTGATGTCAGGGACCAGCTTGGAGAGCATGGAGCCCGCCTCCTGCGCCACCTTGACGGTGTCGGCCGAGAGCGTGCCGATCTCGGCCGCGGCGGCCTGGCTGCGCTCGGCGAGCTTGCGCACTTCGGAGGCGACCACCGCAAAGCCCTTGCCGTGCTCGCCGGCGCGCGCGGCCTCGACCGCGGCGTTGAGCGCGAGCAGATCGGTCTGCCGTGCGATCTCCTGCACGATCGTGATCTTCTCGGCGATGGTCTGCATCGCGTTGACGGCGCGGCCAACGGCAGCGCCGCTGGCCTCCGCGTCCTTGGCGGATTGCGCGGCGATCTTCTCGGTCTGGTTGGCGTTGTCGGCGTTCTGCTTCACGTTCGAGGCCATCTCCTCCATCGAGGAGGACGCTTCCTCGGCGGACGAGGCCTGCTCGGTCGCGCCCTGCGACAGCTGCTCGGCGCTCGCCGAGAGCTCCTGGCTGCCGGCCGAGACGTTCTGCGCCGCGGTCAGGGCTTCAGACACGATCTGGCGAAGCTTCTCCACCATGCGCTCGAGCGCAAGGCCCAGCGTGTCCTTGTCCGACAGCGGCTTGGCTTCGATCGTGAGGTTGCCCTGCGCGATCTCGTTGGCGACGGCCGCGGTGGCGTTCAGATTGGCGGTCATCGCGTTCAGGGATTTCACGAGATCGCCGATCTCGTCGTTGCCGGAAGCATCGATCTTGTGGCTGAGATCGCCAATCGCGACGGCATCCGCCAGCCCGACGGCCTTGGCGAGGGACCGGCTGATATTGAGCGAGATCCAGACTGCGCCGATCGCGGCAACGATGAGCGAGACGATGACGAGGACGATCAGAACCAACTGGGCGCGACGGCTGTCTTCGTTGGACTGCACGGCCTGCTCGGCCATCTGCCTCTTCGTATTGGCGACATAGGCTCCCATCGCCTCCGTCGCATCTGCAACCACCTTGCGCCCGTCACCCATCGAGCGCTCGGTTGCCTTGGTCTTATCGGTCTTTGCCAGCCTGATCGTCTCTTCCTGATAGACGTTCATTCGGGCGTAGGCGCTGGCGAAGTTGTCGAGCAGCTTCCTGCCGCCTTCGCTGGCGAGGGCATGGACCTCGTCCCTGATCTTCATGGCCTCATCGCGGAGCTTGGCCGCGTTCACCGCGAATTCCTCGGCCTCGCCTGGCGTTCCCAGAATTGCGTTCTTTTCCGCCCTGACCTGCTGCCAGATGATCTTCTCGACCTCGGCTGCTTTCTCCATCCGCTTGGCGCGAAGCACCATGGAATCTGCGGTCGCGGCCATGTCGGACAACTTCATGTAGCTCACGGCGCCTGCTACCATGAACAGAAGAATGACGACGCCAAACGCGCTGGCGAGCTTGGCTTTGACGGTGAATCTCATTTTCAGTCTCGTTGGTTCGAATTGGGGTGATTACGCGTGACCACGCTTCACTCTTGCAAACTCAGGCGGCGCGAGGCGCATCTGTAGCCGTGTCGCGGCCTTCCGGAACTTCGTCATTGGCCATCAGCTTGGCGAGATCGAAAATCACGACGAACTTCTCGCCCTTGCGGCCGATGCCGGCGGCATAGTCCGATTGCCATTTCCCGCCGACCTCTGGCACGGGCTCGATCGCCTGCTCGTCGATGTCGGTGACCTCGAACACGCAATCGGCGACGAAGCCGACGCCGACCAGGCGGTCCTTCATCGGCACGTCGAGGATGATGATGCGGGTCGCTTCGGTGGCGGCCACGCTGGGCAGGCCGAGCTTGTTCCTGAGATCGACGATCGGATAGCCGCTGCCGCGCACGTCGATCATGCCGAGCAGAAAGTTCGGCGCGTGCGGGAGCCGCGAGATCGGCCGCATGTCGAGAATCTCCCGGACGTTGCGGATGCTGATGCCGAACGTCTCGCCGGCGAGCCCGAGCGTCAGATATTGCGAGGTTGCGGCCATGATGCAGTCCAGGATTCCAGATTGGGAATGGGCACGGTCCGGCATAAGGCCGGACCGGTTGATCAGCGTTGGAACTCGGCGTCGCGATCGTCTTCGCCGTCATTCATGTCGAAGGCGAAGCCACCGCCACCGGCGACTTTCATCGCACGTGCCGGCTTGCGGGCAGGCACCGGCTTCTTCATGCCGCGATCGGCGGCCGCCATGTGAGCAGCCTTGGCCCGGAGCTGACCGACGGCGCGGTCGATCGGCTCGGCTGCCGCTTTCTCTCGGCGCGCAGCTTGCTCGATCCGGAAGAACGAGATGGTGGACTGCAGCTGCTCGGCTTGCGAGGCGAGCTCTTCCGAGGTCGACGACACCTGCTCGGAGGCGCTGGCGTTCTGCTGGCCGACCTTGTCGAGCTGCTGGATCGCCTGGTTGATCTGGGCCGAGCCGACGTCCTGCTCGCGGCAGGCCGCGGTGATCTCCTGCACCAGCTCAGCGGTCTTCTTGATGTCGGGCACGAGCTTGGACAGCATCTGGCCGGCTTCCTGGGCGACCTTCACGCTCTCCGTGGACAGCGTCCCGATGTCGGCTGCGGCGGCCTGGCTGCGCTCGGCAAGCTTACGCACTTCGGAGGCGACCACCGCAAAGCCCTTGCCGTGCTCGCCTGCGCGCGCGGCTTCCACGGCCGCGTTGAGCGCGAGCAGGTCGGTCTGGCGTGCGATCTCCTGCACGATCGTGATCTTCTCGGCGATGGTCTGCATCGCCTCGACGGCACGGCCCACGGCGACACCGCTGGCTTCGGCGTCCTTGGCCGACTGCCCCGCAATCTTCTCGGTCTGGTTGGCGTTGTCGGCATTCTGCTTCACGTTCGAGGCCATCTCCTCCATCGAGGAGGAGGCTTCCTCGGCGGACGAAGCCTGCTCGGTCGCGCCTTGCGAGAGCTGCTCGGCGCTCGCGGACAGCTCCTGGCTTCCGGCGGAGACGTTCTGCGCCGCAGTGATTGCCTCGGCGACGATCTGCCGGAGCTTTTCGACCATCCCATTCAGCGACTTGATGAGATCTCCGATCTCGTCGTTGCTCGCCGAAGGAATGGTCTGGCTGAGATCGCCCTCAGCGACCGCACCTGCAAGGCCAACGGCCCTTCGGAGCGAACGGCTGATCGAGATGGAAATCCAGAGCGCAGCCCCGATCGCGACCGCCAGCGAGATGCCGATCAGCGTCATCAGCAGGAATTGGGCCTGGTGCCCCTCTGCCTTGGACTGGACGGCCTGCTCTGCCATCTGCTTCTTCGTATTGGCGACATAGGCGCCCATGGATTCCATCGCGTCTGCGACGACCTTGCGGCCGTCACCCATCGAGCGCTCCATGGCCTTCGTCTTGTCGGTCTTCGCCAGCCGGATCGTTTCTTCCTGGTAGGTATTCATCTTCGCGTATGTGGCTGCGAAGCTGTCGAGCAGCTTCCTGCCGCCCTCGCTCGCCAGCGCGTAGACTTCGTCCCTGGTCTTCATCGCTTCCTCGCGAAGCCTGGCGGCCTCGGCGGCAAACTGGTCGGCCTGAGCCTCCGTGCCGAGCACCGAGTTCTTCTCGGCGCGCAGCTGAAGCAGGATGTCCTTTTCGATCTGCGTCGCCTTTTCCATGCGGTTTGCGCGCAGAACCATGCTGTCGGCGGTCGCCATCATGTCGCCGAGCTTCATGTAAGCCACGCCGCCCGCGATCCCGGACAGGACGATGATCACGCCGAACGCACTGGCAAGCTTTGCCTTGACGGTAAATCTCATTTCCAGCCCCTACCCCGGTCTCGCCCGAGACCTCATCTCAATTTAGAATGCGTTCCATGTTCGGAACGATGACGAACTCTTCACGCCACTTGGCAATGAAGCGAATGAACTCCGGCTTCCAGTGCATGCCGACGCGCGGTGTTTGCTGCACGTCGGTCTGGGAGATCTCCGTGACCTCGTAGACCTTGTCGGCGGTGACGCCGACCAGGACCGGCTCGCCGTCGAGCTCGAGCTCGATGACCACGATGCGCGTATCGGCGGAATCATCGAGCTGCGGCATGCCGAAGCGGATGCGCAGGTCGGCGAGCGGAATGACGTTGCCGCGCACGTTGATCACGCTAGGAACGAAGGCGCGCGCGCCTGCCACCTTGGTCACGGGGACGGGATCGATGATCTCGCGCACGAGGCCGGCGTCGAGCGCGAACTTCTCCTCGCCAAGGCCGATCATCACGACTTGCATCGCGTCAGCCTGCCGTTCGCCAGCCAAACCATCGTTCATCACGCCGCCTCGCTGATATGCTGCTTCTCGACCTTCGACTGCGCCAACGCGACGAGCTGCGCGACGTCGAGGATCAATGCCGCCGTGCCATCGCCCAGGATGGTCGCGCCCGAGAACATCGTGACATCCGAATGCAGCTTTGAGAGCGACTTGATCACGGTCTGGTGGTTGCCGATGATCTGGTCGGCGACGAGGCCGACGTGAGTCTCACCGGTCGAGATGATGATCGTCTTCTGATGACGGTCGGGCGTGCCCGATGCCGTCATGATCTCGCGCAGCCGGAGGAAGGGCACGAGATTGCCGCGCACGTTGAGGAAATTTCGACCGCGGGAGCGCTCGTCCTCGGCGGTCAGCTCGATGCATTCCTCGACCGCGGACAGCGGAATGATGTAACGGCCTTCGCCGACGCGGATCAGAAGACCTTCGATGATTGCCAGCGTCAGCGGCAGGCGCAGCGTCACCGTGGTGCCCTGGCCTGGCCGGGTCGACAGGTCGATCGAGCCCCGCATGTTCTCGATGGTACGCTTGACCACGTCCATGCCGACGCCACGGCCCGACAGCGCCGAGATGGTCTGCGCGGTCGAGAAGCCGGGATGGAACAGGAACTGATGGATCTCATGATCGGTGAGCACGGCGCCAGTCGCAATCAGCCCCTGCTCTTCGGCTTTGGCACGGACGCGCGCGGTGTTGAGGCCGCCGCCATTGTCATTCACAGTGACGAGCACCTGTGCGCCGGAATGGACGGCCGCGAGCTCGATCCGGCCCTGCTCGGTCTTGCCATTGGCGGCGCGCGTGGCGGTGTCTTCGATACCGTGGTCGACGGCATTGCGGATCAGATGCACCAGCGGATCTGCCAGGCACTCGATCATGGTCTTGTCGAGCTCGGTATCTTCTCCCGAGGTGACGAATTCGACGGGCTTGGACAGATCGCGCGACAGATCATGCACGAGGCGGCGGAAACGGCCGAACAGCGAGCCGATCGGCACCATGCGCGCACCCATCGTGGTATCGCGCAGTGAGGAGGCCAGGCGCTCGATCTCCTCGGCGATCATCTTGATCGAGAGGTCGGAGCCGGAAGCGGCGAGCTGGGTCAGCCGCGCCTGGGCGATGACGAGCTCGCCAACGCGGTCCATCAGCTCGTCGAGGCGCTCGGCCTGGACGCGAACGGTGGCGATGCCGCGATCGTCGCGCTTGGCCTCGAGCTTCGGTTCAGGCTTTGATTCCGATTTCGGCTCCGCCTTTGCGACGAGCTGCTCGGCGACCGGCGCGGCAGCAGCCTCGACCGGCGGCGCAGGCATTTCGACTACCGGAGCCAGCTCCTCGTCGAGCAGCTGGAACAGCGGTGCCGGCGCAGGCGCTTCGACATGCTCCAGGGGCGACAGCGTCAGCTTCATCTCGTCCTGGACGAACATGAAGACGTCGTCGATCGCATCCTTGTCGCAGGCCGCGTGCAGCTTGACGTCCCACTTCAGATAGCAGTCTTCCGGCTCCATCTCGTCGAGGAACGGGACGCCGTCGGTGACAGGCACGACGAAGCAGGGGCCGAGCTTGCAGAGGTCTTCCAGCAGGTCGAGCGGATTCGAGCCGTTGCGCAGGATATGGGTTTCGAATTCCAGATAGAGGTGCCAGCCGGCCTGGTTGCTCCCGGCGGGAGCCAGCGGCGGGGCTTCGGCAATCTCCATCACCGCTGCACCCGGCTGGTCGGCCGAGACGAAGCGCTTGAGGTCGTCGAGGATGGCCTCGCCGATGATGTCGTCGGTCGACTGGGGATCTTCGATCAACGCGCGGATGTAGTCCTTGGCGGCGAGCGCGACCGAGATCAGCTCCTGGGTCGGCTTGATCTCGCCCTTGCGGACGCGGTCGAAGGCGGTCTCGAATTCGTGGGTGAAAGAGGCGACCTTGTCGAAGCCGAACATGGCGCCCGAGCCCTTGATCGTATGCAGGGCGCGGAAGGCGGAATCGACCAGTTCGCGGTCGTCGGGACGCTGGCCGAGATCGAGCAGGGCCCCTTCAAGAACTTCGAAGAGCTCGCTGGCTTCCTGACGAAAGACCTCGGTCGGGTCCATTGCGCTCATGCGCGCACCAGCTTGCCGACCACGGCGAGCAACTGCTCAGGCTTGAACGGTTTGGTGATCCAGCCGGTGGCGCCGGCGCTCTTGGCTTCCTGCTTCACCGTGTCGTTGGATTCGGTCGTCAGGAACACGATGGGCATGCCGACCGCGCTCGGCAGCTTGCGCAGCGCCCGGATCAGCTCCAGCCCGTTCATGACGGGCATGTTGAGGTCGGTGATCACGAGATCGAGCTTGCCGGCCTGCGCCTTGGCGAGCCCTTGCGCACCATCGCCGGCCTCGATCACGCTGTGACCGGCCGGCTCGAGCACCACCTTGATCATTTGCCGGATGCTGGGGGAATCGTCGACGGTCAGAATCGTGGCCATTAGGTGCCATCTTTCTTTTGCGGGAAATGCTGATCGATCATCGCCTCGCTGGTGAAGCCGGCGCGGCGAAGGGTGTTGCGAAGAGACTGTGAGAATGAGGTCAGCACCACCGGGCGGCCCTGGGCCTGCCCCGTCTTGGCTGTCGACAGCAGAAGCTGGATCGAGGTCACGTCGGCCTTGTCGACGCTCGAACAGTCGATCTCGAGCCGCTCCTGGCGGCCGAACGCCTCGCGAATGAGCTCATAGACATTGCGAATGGCCGCGATGCTGCAATCGGCGGGCAACCGCAACGACCACTTCGGCTCCGTGGGATTGAGCGCCATCGCTGCCCCGCCTTTGCTAAAATTCCACTACTCGTTTGACGCGAATCCGGTGAGCAAACCCCTAACACGGGCATCCGTACAACTACGGGTCACATTCTCGCGGAATTCGCGCAACTGTATGCAGGCGTGCACAGCCTCCTGAAATCTTTCATGCGCGGCGCGCATATCCGCGGCGCGGTTGCTCCCGTACGGCGCATTTGCTTCGCGTTAAATTCGCTCGGGTTATGGCGTGGGTTCGTGTCTTTGCCAGCGAAGAGAGCCCCGGCCGCCGATGCTGACCCAAGCACTTCTGGTTGACGACAGCCGCTCCGTCCTCAACTTCCTGAAACGTCACATCGAGGCTGAAGGCCTGGTCGAGGCCACCACCTTCCTCGATCCCGTGGAAGCGCTGACCTGCGCGCGCGAACGCGGCTTCGATCTCGTGCTGGTCGACTACGAGATGCCGCACATGGACGGCATCAGCTTCATCCGCACCTTCCGTGCCCTGCCCGGCTGTGCCGACATCCCGATCGCGATGATCACGTCGCGACAGACCGATGACGTCAAGATGGAAGCGCTGCAGGCCGGTGCAACCGATTTCCTGCCCAAGCAGCCGCAGAGCGTCGAGATGACGGTGCGCCTGCGGAATTTGATTCAGCTTGGTGCAGCCGTACGCAAGCTCAACGACCGTGCGGCGCATCTGGCCAGCGAAGTCGCAGCCGCGACACGAAAGCTCGGCGAACGCGAGGAGGAGATCATCCTGCGGCTCGCGCTCGCGGTCGAATACCGTGACAACGACACCGGCGAGCACACGCTGCGGGTTGCCAGGTACAGCCGCATCATCGCCGAGCAGCTCGGACTGCCGCCCCGGCTTTGCCGCGACATTTATCTGGCTGCGCCCCTGCATGACGTCGGCAAGGTCGCCATTCCCGACAACATTCTGCTCAAGCCCGGCAGGCTGACCGACGACGAGATGGCGGTGATCCGCACCCATGCAACCATCGGCGAGCGGATCCTGGCGGACTCCGGTTGCGAGCTGATCCAGCTCGGTGCGCAAATTGCCGCAGGCCATCACGAACGCTGGGACGGTGCGGGCTATCCAAACGGTCTGAAGGCAGACGAGATTCCGGTCGCCGCGCGCGTGGTCGCGGTGGCCGACGTCTTCGACGCGCTGACGACACGACGACCATATAAAGAGCCGATGCCGATCGAGGTGGCCCGCGGCTATTTGGTCGAGAACAAGGGGCGGCAGTTCGATCCGGCCTGCGTCGAGGCCTTCTTGTCGCGCTGGGACGAGGTGGTCGAGATCGCCGGTGAGCGGGCGACGCCGTTTCACAAGGCCGAGGCTCCGCTCACTCCGATCATGGCGTCTCCGGCCGAGGGCCGTTCGCCCGAGGCTGTCACGGCCACCTGATTTCGCCGTCCGGCCAACAGCTTGGCCCCCTCCTTTGTCGGCGATGGCCGGCTTGAACCACTTCCTGCTAGAGTGCACCAATAATCAAAGAGTGATTCTGGTCACACTTGCCTGGGCGCCTCCGATGCTAAAAATCGGACCGGGACGGGGACCAGCAAATTATCGGTCGAATTGAATGAGAATAGTCATGAGAAGCCTGATCGGCGCTGTTGTCGGCGCGTTCTGTACTGCGGCCCCAGCCTTGGCAGAGACGCCGGCCGCGATCGTCGAGGATGTGCAAGGCAAGGTCGATGGCGTCGAGTTCATGGACTATGTCGCCGCGGGCAAGATCATCAAGCTCGGGCCCAAGGCCAGCATTACGCTCAGCTATCTCAAATCCTGCCTGCGCGAGACCATCAGCGAGGGCGTCGTGCTGGTCGGCGCCGAGCAGAGCACCGTGCAGCTCGGCGACGTGCAGCGCGCCAAGGTGCCCTGTGACACCAAGGCGGCGCAGCTCTCCGAACGCGAGGCGAACCAGAGTGCGGCGACCACGTTCCGGACCATGCGGTCCGACGCCAAGAGCGCTCCGTCCAAGCTGCCGACGATCTATGGCGTCGCGCCCCTGATCCAGGCCAAGAGCGGCAGCACGCTGGTGATCGAGCGCACCGACGGCAAGGAACCCACGATCAGCGTGCCGCTCAAGAACGACATCATGATCCGCGGCAAATTCTATGACTTTGCCAAGGCCGGGAAATCGCTGACCCCGGGCGGCAGCTATCTCGCGAGCCTCGGGGCCAAGCGTTACACCTTCCAGGTCGATGCCAGCGCTACCTCGGCGCCGACCCCGATCATCGGCCGCCTGCTGCGGCTCGAATAAGCAGCCTGCGACCGGGCGATGCGGCGGATCGGGGGACGGGACATCGTTGCGGCGACCCTGATTGCGCTCCTCACGGGCGCGATCTTCACGTCGCCGCCGCTTCAGACCCTGCAAGGCCTTTCGCTCGACATCCTCACGGCGATGCGCGGGAGGCTTCTCGGCGACAGCCGCAACACCGCGACATCGCCGGTCGTCGTCGTGGCGATCGACAGTGAAACCTACGACACACCACCGTTCAAGGGATCGCCGACGCAGACCTGGACGCGCGAGATCGGCCGGGTGCTCGGCAGCATCACCGAGGGCGGCGCCAAGGTGATCGGCTTCGACGTCATCTTTCCGAGCTCAATCGAGCAATCGGAGATTCCTTTTGGCGACACCGCCGTTGGCGGCCGCATGAAGGGATTCGATCGGGATTACCTGATCGCGCTTCGGCAAATCTCCGACAGCGGCAAATTGGTGCTCGGCGAAATCCTGAGCAATGACCATCCGGAAGTGCCCTATCGCGCCCAGCAAGTCGCCGTGCGCAACACCGTGCGGGCGCTCAATGTCCACACCGACCACGACGACGTCATCCGACGGATGCCGCTGAGCTTTGCCATCGAGGGGCGGCCGGTCCCCGCGATGGCGGTCGAGCTCGCTGCGCGCGCGGCGGGCGCAAAGCCCGAGATTGCGTCCTCTGGCGCGACCGAATTGTCCGGCTACGCGATCCCGAGTGCCGTGCCGAATACAATGGCGCTCAACTTCCGGGGGCTGGGACGCGACATCCCGACCTACTCTTTCGTCGATCTGCGCGCCTGCGTCGAAAAGGGTGACCGCGACTTTTTTCGCCGCGCTTTCGACGGCAAGGTCGTGCTGCTTGGTACGGTCCTGAATTTCGAGGACCGCAAGCTCACCTCGATGCGCCTGGCCGGCGGGTATGACGGCACGCCGGCGGCACGATGTGCCCTGCCCGCGCCGGCAAGCACCGTGCAAAAGTCCCGGAGCGACATCGCCGGTGTGTTCGTGCACGCCACCGCGGTCCGAAATCTGATCGAGCGCGATGCCGTGACCGAGCTCGGCTTCCCGATGCGTACCATTCTCACGATCGCGTTCGCGGCGATCATCGCCTGCGCAGCCTGCCTGCTCGCACCGAGTGGCGCGCTGCTCACGTGGTCCGCCCTCACCCTCGTTTATGCAGCCGTAGCCGTCAGCGCGTTCGTCCATGCCTTGGCGCTGCCGCTGACGGAGCCGGCACTCGCCAGCCTTGCCGCGCTCGCGATCATGATCGGCTACCGATTCATGCTGGCCGATCGCGACGAGCGCTTCCTGCGCAAGAGCTTTGCCTTCTATCTCGCGCCCGAGGTCATCGAGACCATGGTCACCTCCGGCAAGATGCCGGCGCTCGGTGGCGAGATGCGCAACGTCACCATGTTCTTCTCCGACCTCAGCGGTTTCTCGTCCATTGCCGAGACCATGACGCCGGGAGCACTGGTGACGCTGATGAACGAATATCTGTCCGCCATGACGGATATCATCGAAGGTCATGGCGGTTACGTCGACAAATACATCGGCGATTCCATCGTCGCGATGTTCGGTGCACCGGCCGACGATCCCGCACACGCCGCCAACGCCGTTCGCGCCGCGCTGAAGTGCCATGAGAAGCTGTCGGAGCTCAATGCGAGCAATCCCGCCTTCGCCGGTCACGGCCTGTCGCATCGCATCGGGCTGAACAGCGGCGAAGCCGTGGTCGGCAATATCGGCTCGCGCCGCCGCTTCAATTACACCGTGATGAGCGACACCGTGAACGTCGCCTCGCGGCTCGAGGGCGCCAACAAATATTACGGCACCGCGATCATGGCCTCGGAGACGACGATGACGCAGAGCGGCGACGCCTTCGCCTGGCGCGAGCTGGACGCGATCAGGGTGCTGGGCCGCGGCGAGGCCATCAAGGTGTTCGAGCCGCTGGCGGAGAGGGACGTGGAGAGTGCCGAACAGGCGAAGGTGACCGCAGCTTATGCGGAAGGACTGGCGTGCTGGCGTGCAAGGGAGTTTGCGAAGGCGGCCGATGCGTTCGGGCAGACGGCAAAGACCGATCCGGCGTCGGCGCTGTTTGCAAAACGCGCCCAGGCATTCACCGCCAATCCGCCGCCTGCGGATTGGACTCCGGTGAATACGCTGGAAGGGAAGTAGCGGCCGCCTTAAAACGGCAGGCCCACGTAATTCTCAGCGAGCAGGCGCTGCGCCGTCTCGGATGAGAGAAGATAATCCAGCTCGGTCTGCTGAAGCCGATCCTCGTATTCGAGCCGGTCGGGAAAGCGATGCAGCAGCATCGTCATCCACCAGGAGAAGCGCTGCGCCTTCCAGATCCGCGCGAGTGCCTTGGCGGAATAGCCTGCAAGGCCGGAATCATCACCGCTCTGATAATGCGCGAGCAAGGCGTGGTAGAGATAATAGATGTCGGACGCCGCGCTGTTCAGCCCGCGCGCCCCTGTCGGTGGCACGATGTGAGCGGCATCGCCGGCGAGGAACAGCCGGCCATAGCTCATCGGCTCGGCGACGAAGCTGCGCAGAGGCGCGATGCTCTTCTCGATCGACGGCCCCGTGATCAACTTGCCGGCGACCTCACCCGGCAGGCGGCGCTTCAGCTCGGCCCAGAACGCATCGTCGCTCCAATCCTCGACCTTGTCGGTCAGCGGCACCTGGATGTAATAGCGGCTCAGCACCTGCGAGCGCAGCGAACAGAGCGCAAAGCCGCGCTCGTGCTTCACGTAGATCAGCTCGGGCGACACCGGCTTGGTGCGCGACAGTACCCCCAGCCAGCCGAACGGATAGACCTTCTCATATTCGCGCAGCACATCCCTCGGGATCGACTTGCGGCTGACGCCGTGAAAGCCGTCGGCTCCGACGATATAGTCGCAATCGACACGGACAGTCTCGCCGTTCGCTCGATAGGTCACGTAGGGCCGGTCCGACGTCAAATCATGCGGCGTCACGTCCTGCGCATTGTGCACGACCTTGCCGCCGAGGCGGTCCCGCGCCTCATAGAGATCGCGCGTCAGCTCGGTCTGGCCGTAGACCAGCACCGAACTGCCGCCGGAATGCTTGTGCAGATCGATCTTGGACAGCACGCCGTCATGGGCGATCTCGAAACCGGTGTGGATCTCGCCCTCGCGGTCCATCCGCTCGCCGCACTGCGCCTCGCGCATCAACTCGGCGAAGCCGTGCTCGAGCACGCCGGCGCGGATGCGGGCGAGCACATGGTCGCGGCTGTATTTCTCCAGCACGACCGCGTCGATGCCCTTCAGGTGCAGCAGCTGGGACAACAACAGCCCGGACGGCCCGCCGCCGATGATACAGACCTGAACCTTCATTCTTGCGTCCTCCGTCGGCACTTTTTTGCAGATTTGGCGGCGCAGACCGATGGAGGGTTTCGCCATTGTCTTGTACTATTCGAACATGAGAAGCGCGCTCCCTGCCCCGGCGATCCGGGTCTACAATTTGTTCGGCGAGTCCGGCGATCTGCCTGACGTCGTGCATTGCGAGACCATCGCGTCCCGCTCGGTGCTGCACGACTGGACCCTGGCCGTGCACCGCCATGCCCGGCTGCACCAGGTGCTGCTGATCGAGCGCGGCGGCGGCGAGGCGACGCTCGATGGGCGGGTGGTGCCCTTGAAGCCGGCGCAGATCGTCAACGTGCCGGTCGGTCATGTCCACGGCTTCCGCTTCGTGCCTGATACGCAAGGGTGGGTGCTGACCATCGCCGCGGAAATTCTGGACGAGGCGCTGCTCGCCGCCGAGGGCCTGCGCGGTGCGCTGGCGCGCTCGGCCGTGGTGCGCGGAACGCCGCAGATCCGCGCCACCATGAAGCAGATCTTCGCCGAACATGCCGCGCGCGATTTCGGCCGCGCGCATGTGCTGCGGGCGTTGTCGTCGGCCATGATCGGGCTGGTGGCCCGCGCACTCACGAGCGAGAGCGGCGGCAACGGCACGGTCGAGTCCAGCCTGTTCCGCCGCTTCGAGGCGCTGCTGGAGCAGCATCACCTGGAACGCTGGAGCGTCGCGGACTATGCCGAGGCGCTGGCGGTGACGCCGACACATCTCAACCGGATCACGCGGGCGGCGACCGGTGATACCGCCTCGCACCTCATCCTCAACCGGCTGATCCGCGGGGCGCGACGCAACCTCGTCTATACCAATTTGCCGATCTCGACGATTGCCTACACGCTCGGCTTCGAGGATCCCGCCTATTTCAGCCGGGTCTATGCCGCGGCCACGGGGGTGTCACCGCGCGCCTTTCGCACCCAGCTGCATGGTGATGAAATTTGACACGTCGGACGAAAGACCGAGCGCGCCCATATTTGAAGGCGACATTGCCGCAATGGCCCTTGTTGCCGGCGCAGCCACTTACCTTCGTATATCGGGTCCTATCCTTTGCATAGAAGCCCCTTACCTCAGTACAATTGAGCAGGGCCTGCTCGCGCCTTAGCGTGGCTGCATTCGGCGCCCTGGCGCTGGTGGCATGGAACCTCCCTTACCTTGGCGCAAGACGGCCACCCCTGTCCGGTCGTCTGCGCCGCTTTTTCAGTAAGTCATCGGCGCCTTCAGTATTTTCCGGCCGACATACCGTACCCTGACAGCTGATCGGCCAGCTTTCGTGTGGACTGGAGATTTGAGCACAATGTCTTCGATTGAGAAGATCGCACTCTTTATCGACGGCTCCAATCTACATGCCACCTCCAAGGCGCTCGGCTTCGACATCGATTACAGGCGTCTGCTCGGCGAATTCCAAAGCCGGGGTGTGCTGTTGCGGGCGTTCTACTACACGACCCTCATCGAGAATCAGGAGTATTCGTCGATCCGCCCGTTGATCGATTGGCTCGGCTATAACGGATACACCGTCGTCACCAAGCTTACCAAGGAGTTCGTCGACGCCACCACGGGCCGCCGCAAGGTGAAGGGCAGCATGGATGTCGATCTCGCCGTAAGTGCGATGGAACTCGCCAAGCACGTCGATCAGATCGTGCTGTTCTCGGGCGACGGGGATTTTCGTTCGCTGGTGGAAGCCCTGCAACGCCGCGGCGTCCGCGTGACGGTCGTCTCCACACTCTCCACTCAGCCACCCATGGTCGCCGACGACCTGCGCCGTCAGGCCGACATATTCATCGACCTGGCAGAACTGAGACAAAGGGTCGGGCGCGATCCGGCCGATCGGCCGGGATCGCGCGAAATGCGTCAGTCGCCGCAATTCCTCGCCCGCGGAGCGATCAATCGCGGCGATCCGGTGGAGTGATCCTGCCGGACGGCGGCCGGATCCTCACACGTCGAAGAACACTGTCTCCTCCGGCCCCTGCAGATGGATCGTGAAGGAATACACGACCTTGCCGGCGCGCTCGCTGCGCTTTGCGATCAGCGTCGAACGCCGGGCCGTCTGTTCGATCAGGTTGAGCACGGGGTCGGCGGCGTTGGCAGCCTCTTCATCCGAGAAATAGAGCCGCGTGTTGAGGCCGATGTTGATGCCGCGCGCGACGATCCAGACATTGATGTGCGGCGCGCATTTCCGGCCCGCCTTGTCGACGATCGCGCCCGGCTTGATGGTCTCGAAGGTGACGAGACCGCTCTCGAAGTCGGAGCCGGCGCGGCCCCAGCCGCGAAACTCCTGCTCCAGCGCGCCGGCCGTACGGTCGGCCGGATGGTTGTAGCGGCCGGCCGCATTGGCCTGCCAGATCTCCAGCAGCACGTCGCGCAGCGGCGTACCGGTGCCATCGAGCACCTTGCCTTCCAGCGTGATGCGCTCGCCTTCCGTATTCGGCGTCGTCAGGACATTCGAGAAGTTCTTCTCGAAGATGTCGAAGCCGGCCATCGCCGGGATCAAGCCGATATGGACGTAGGGCCCCGCCGTCTGCGAGGCGGTTTCCTTGAGATAGTTGAGCGGCTGCGGCATGGCTCAGTTCCCCGCGGTGCGGTTTTCAAAATAGGTGGAGCGCCGGCCGCGCAGGACGATGTCGAAGCGGTAGGCCAGCGAGTCGAACGGCGTCGAGGCGTTGAGGTCAAGCGGCGCCACGAGACGGTCGAGCGCATCCTTGTCCGGGATCGTCGTCAGGATCGGACAAACCGGGATCAGGGGATCGCCCTCGAAATACATCTGCGTGATCAGCCGCTGCGCAAAGCCCGAACCGAACACGGAGAAATGGATGTGGGCGGGACGCCAGCTGTTGACGTAGTTGCGCCAGGGATAGGGGCCCGGCTTCACGGTGCGGAAATAGTAGTAGCCGGTGTCCTCGGTCAGCGCGCGGCCGCAGCCGCCGAAATTCGGGTCGATCGGCGCCAGATAGGTGTCCTTCTTGTGCCGGTAGCGGCCGCCGGCATTGGCCTGCCAGAACTCGACCAGCGTGTTCGGAACGCCCCGGCCGGTCTCGTCCAGCACGCGGCCGTGGACGATGATGCGCTCGCCGACGGGATCGCCGTCCTTGGCGTAGTTGCGGATCAGATCATTGTCGAGCGGGCCGAGGTCGTTGTGGCCGAACACCGGCCCGGTAATCTCGGAGACCGAGTTCTCCAGCGACAGCAGCGACTGGCGCGGCGAGCGCAGCACCGAGGATTTGTAGCCCGGCGCATGCGCCGGCGGATGAATCGAACGATCCCGCTGGAAGAAGCCCCCGTCGCCGAGCGGCGGCGTCAAGGGCTCGGGGCGGTTGAGGCGGGGATCCCGCAAGACTGGCGCCTGGGCATTCATCGTGTCTCTCCCTGGGGCGCCCGGGTCCGGACGCGCGGCTTATCGGGAGATCATGGGCCGGTCTATTCCACAGATAAATAGATCGATTATAATATATTGCATGAAGGAAATCGATCATTTGGCGCTCGACGGCCACGCCCTCGAACTGTTCCTCGCCGTGCTGGAGGAAGGCTCGGTCACGGCGGCCGCCACCCGGCTCGGCCTGACCCAGTCCGCCGTCAGCCACGCCCTGAACAAGCTGCGGCGGATCGCGAGCGATCCGCTGTTCGCCAAATCCGGCCGTGGCATCGTCGCAACAGCGCATGCGCAAGCGTTGGCCGCAAAGGCGCGCGCACTGATCGACGAGATGCGGAGCTTTGCCGGCGGCGTCAGCTTCGAGCCGCCACGCGCGCAGCTCTCGCTGACGATCGCGGCCAATGACTTCCAGCGCGATCTGCTGCTGCCCCGGTTCTTCGACCATGTCGCCGGCCAGGTGAAGAGCCTGAACCTGCGCGTGATCCCCTCGCAGTCGCCCTCGCCCGCGATGCTGCGCGAGAACCGCTGCGATCTCCTGATCACGCCGCTGCCGCCGTCCGGCATCGACATCGTGCAGAAGCGCCTGCTCCAGGACCATTACGTCTGTTACTTCGATGGGAAGGCACGCACCGCGCCGGCTAGCCGCAGCGCCTATCTCGCCGCGCGCCACATCACCGTCGTCTATACCGACAATGAGCGGCTCGACTTCGACCGCCGGCTGGCGGCCAACGGTCTTCACCGCGACATCGCGATCTCGGTGCCGAGCTTTTCCGGCGTGCCGTCCTTCTTGCGCGGCTCGCAGATGCTGGCGAGCATGCCGAGCCTGCTCGCATCCGGCGTGATGCGCGGCTTCGCGCAAACGCGCATACCGCTGGCGTCCCGCACGCGGACGCTGGCCGACCTGCCGATGTTCATGGTCTGGCACCAGCGCTATCAGAAAGATCCGGCTCATCGTTGGGTCAGGAGCCAGCTCGAGACGGTCGCAGCGACGGCTGCCAAGGCCTGATCGCCGTTACCGCCTTTCGGAAGACCACCCCTCGCCAAACCCACTGGTTGCGCGCGGGCCGCCGCGCTAAAATCCCCCCATGACAGTGACCGATATTGCGAGCCGGACCTACAATCACAGCTGGCGGCTGGACCCCATCATCCGCAGCCTGCTTGATACCGACTTCTACAAGCTATTGATGTTGCAAATGATTCGGGAGTCCTACCCGAACCAGCAGGTGACCTTCTCGGTCATCAACCGCTCGCGCCATGTCCGGCTCGCCGAGATCATCGACGAGGGCGAGCTGCGGGCCCAGCTCGACCATGCCCGCACCATCCGCTTCACCAAGAAGGAGGTGATCTGGCTGGCCGGTAACACCTTCTACGGCAAGACCCACATGTTTTCGGCGGACTTCATCCGCTGGCTGGCTGAATTCCGCCTCCCCGAGTATGAGCTGCGCAAGGTCGAGGGCCAGTACGAATTGCATTTCCACGGACCGTGGACCCACACCACGATGTGGGAGATCCCGGCGCTCGCGATTCTCAACGAGCTGCGCTCGCGCGCTGCGATGAAGGGCCGCGGCCGCTTCGAGCTCGACGTGCTCTATGCCCGCGCCAAGGCCAAGCTGTGGACGAAGGTGGAGCGGCTGCGCAAGCTGGAGAATCTGCGTCTGTCCGACTTCGGCACACGTCGCCGTCACGGCTTCCTCTGGCAGCGCTGGTGCGTGGAGGCGGTGAAGGAAGGCCTCGGTCCGTCCTTCATCGGAACCTCCAATGTGCTGCTCGCGATGGATAATGATCTCGAAGCCATCGGCACCAACGCGCATGAGCTGCCGATGGTCGCCGCGGCACTTGCCAGGGACGACGAGGAGTTGCGCTGGGCGCCCTATCGCATTCTCGACCAGTGGCGCCAGACTTATGGCGGCAATTTGCTGATCGCGCTGCCCGACGCCTTCGGCACCAAGGCCTTCCTGCGCGACGCGCCGGAATGGGTCGCGGACTGGACCGGCTTCCGCCCCGACAGCGCGCCGCCGATCCAGGCCGGCGAGGAGATCGTCGCCTGGTGGGAAAAGAAGGGGCGCAATCCCAAGGACAAGCTGCTCGTCTTTTCGGATGCCATGGATGTCGGCTCGATCGAGGAGACCTATCACCACTTCGCCGGCCGGGTGCGGCTCTCCTTCGGCTGGGGCACCAACCTCACCAACGACTTCGTCGGCTGCCCGCCGGACGGCTCGTTCAATCTCGATCCGATCTCGCTGGTCTGCAAGGTGTCGTCGGTCGATGGCCAACCGGCCGTCAAGCTCTCCGACAATCCGGAAAAGGCGACCGGCATGCCCTCGGAAATCGAGCGTTATCTGCGCGTGTTCGGCGACGCCGGCCGCGTCCGCAAGCCGGTGCTGGTCTAACGGCGCCATCGAGACTCTCTCGATCGGGTAAACTGCGCACGACGAATGCGAGGCATTGCTTCGTCGATGCCCCGCTTTGTCCGATTTACCGGCATTTGAAGCGATCTGCGCATATCGGCTTCACAGCGCTTTCACCCTGCGATGCAGTCTCCCCCGCCTTTCAGGCCGAGTTAAGCAACCATATCCTCTACTTCGCGTTGCAGGCGCAGCGCTCCGCTGGGGGTCATTGCGCGATTTGGGGAACGCAGGGTGTTTCGCAGAACAGCGACGTCGACGAAGGGACACAGCTTCCTTCATGTCATCAAGCTCGTCTCGCCTTTCGTGATGGTCGTCGTGCTCCAGGCGGCGATCGCGGGATTCAGTCTCGAGGTGATGTCGTCGGTCCGCGCCTATGTCGCGGGCGAAGCGATGTGGTCGCGCTCGCAGAAGAACGCCGTCTATTTCCTCAATCTCTATTTGCATTCGGGCGATGCCAGCCAGTTCACGCAATACCAAGCCTCGCTTGCCGTTCCCATCGGTGACGAGTTCGCGCGCTGGGCGCTCGAGCGCGATCCGATCGACGTCGAGGCCGCCCGCATCGGCTTCCTGCAAGGCGGCAACCATCCCGATGACGTCGCGGGATTGATCTGGCTGTTTCGCTACTTTAATCGCGTCAGCTTCCTTCAGGAAGCGATCCGCGAGTGGGCCGCCACCGACCCCATGCTGCTCGAACTAAGCGTCTTCGGCGAAGTCATCCGGTCCGAGTTGGAGAACGGTCCTGTTCGAGACGCAAGCCGGCTGCAATTCCTGTCGTCGCGGCTCTCCGAGCTCAACACCCAGTTCACGGTGCATGCCAACCGGTTCTCCACCGTGCTTGGCGAAGGCTCCCGCGCCATCAAGCTGACGCTGACCGGCCTCAACATCGTCACCGCCGTGACGCTGATCCTGCTCCTGATCTGGCACACCAGGCGATTGGTACTGCAGCGGCAGGCCTTCGAAGACGCCCTGCATGCCGAGAAGGAACGCCTGGCGTGGCAGGCATCGCACGACTGGCTGACCGGCCTGTCCAACCGCCGCGCCTTCGAGGCGCGCCTGCAAAGCGAGCTGGACGTTGCCGCGGCGGGATCGCTGGGCCTGATCCTGCTCGACCTCGACCAATTCAAGAACGTCAACGACAGCTGCGGGCACCTTGCCGGCGACAGCCTGCTTTGCCAGGTCTCCCGCCTCCTGCAACAGGATCGGCATCCGCGTGACCTTGTGGCCCGGCTGGGCGGCGACGAATTCGGCCTGATCCTGCCACAGTGCTCGCCTGCGAACGCGGTCGACATTGCCGAACGGCTGCGGCGATCGCTCGAGCTGTTCAGCTTCGCCTGGGACGATCGCTACTTTGCGGTGACCGCCAGCATCGGCGTCACCTGCATCGCCGACGCCAGCACCACGCTCGAAGGCGCGATGCGGCGCGCGGACGCCGCCTGCTATCGCGCCAAGGAAAAGGGACGCAACCGCGTTCAGGTCGACGGCGGAAGACCTGATGTCATCGTCGTTGCAGCCCGACCGCGCGAGGTCGCGCGCGCCTGACGCTCTCCGTCGTCACCGCGGCGACACGATCCCGAGACCCACCAGATGCGCATCGATGAATTGTTCGACCTGCTGACGCAGCATCTGCGGCGGCACGGCCACCATGCGCTCCTCGAGACCGAGCGAGATGATGCCATGCACGGCAGAAAACAAGGTGCGCGACAACAGCGCGATCTTCACGTCATCCGCATCCGGTAGCAGCCGCACCAGGGGCGGATGCATCAGCGCAAAAGCGTCCATCACCATCTGCAGGATGTCGTCGGGATAAGGACGGTCGTCCTCCATCCGATGCTCGAACAGCGAGCGCAGCAGATTGGCGTGCTCCGCGAAGAATTCCAGATAGGTCTCGGCGAGCCCGTAGAGCTGGCGCACGGGGTCATCGGCCGGAACCCCGCGAAGCCGGGCCGTGAGGGCCTGAACGGTCTCCCGATTGACGGTCAGGATGACCCCGTCGAAGTCGCCGAACTCGTTGTAGACGCTGCCGACAGAGCAGCCGGCGGCCTCGGCAACGTCCCGAACCTTCAACGATCTCAATCCTTTAGTTGCGATAATCCCCCGGGCAATCTCCAGGATCTGGAGCCGTCGCCGATCTTTTTTCTGATCCCGCAGCGATTCTTCTTGAACATTGTTCATTTTCGAGCTACTCATGTGAACATTGTTCAAACTAACCTGGAGACGACCAAAATGCAAACCCTCGCTGTTGATATCGCCGCCACCTTCGTCGACGACGCCACCGCCCTGGTGACTGGCCTTGGCCGCGCCCTGCTGCGGTTCGCCATGACGCCGATCGATCGCATCGCAAATGCCTGCGACATTGCCGGCGTGCTTGCCGAACGCCGCGCGACCTTCCGGATGTGGCGGGCCAGCCGCACGCGCGCCCGTCAAGAGGGCCGCCGATTCAGCCTGCTCCGCCGCCTCTCGCCCTTTCGTCACCTCGCCCATCTCACCTGAGGCGCACGCGACCTGCACACGCGGGTCGGCTCGAATGCAAGAACTGGTTGCAAGGAAGGACTTACCATGTCCCGATGTTCGCGGCCGATCTCGCCAGACTTCAGTGACGCGGTTCAGCTTTTCCTCATCGCTCGGCGCATACCCCGTGAGGGCGCCCAGATATTTTGCGAACCTAACGACACCGCCTGGAGACCAACAGGATCAGAGGGATCGAGGGGACAAGGCAGGCGGCGATCAGTGCCCGCAATCGTTCGTCCCCTCCCCTTCCGGTCGTGACGCTTCAAAGACAACGTAACGAACCTCATTCTGCCTTTCCAAAACAGGACTAGTCATGATCAGGGAATTGATGTCGTCACGCCGCTTTGCCCCACTGTTCTGGGCGCAATTCTTCTCGGCGCTCAATGACAACGTGCTCAAGAACGCGCTCGTCATCATCCTGCTTTACAGTGCCGCAACCGGCCACGGCGATGCGCTGGTGACGGTGGCAGGCGCCGTCTTCATCTTCCCCTATTTCATCCTGTCCGGGCTCGGCGGCCAGCTCGCCGACAAATACGTCAAATCCGTCGTCGCAAGGCGGCTCAAATTCGCCGAGATCTTCGCCGCGGCCTTTGCCGCCGCCGGCTTCTTTCTGCACTCGGTGCCGCTGCTGTTCGCGGCGCTCGCCCTGTTCGGCATCATCGCCGCGCTGTTCGGACCCGTGAAATATTCCATGCTGCCGGATCAGCTCGAGCTCGGCGAGCTCGCGACCGGCAACGCGCTCGTCGAAGGCGCGACCTTCATGGCGATCCTGCTCGGCACCGTCGCCGGCGGCCAGTTCGTGGCGGGATCCGCGCATATGGGCTGGGTCGCATCCGCCGTGGTCGTGCTGGCCTTGTTGTCATGGGCCTTCGCCTCACGCATTCCGCAGACGACGCCCTCTGCGCCTGACCTGCCCGTCGATGCCAATCCCTGGACCTCGACGGTGGGCCTTCTCAAGACCCTGCATGCCGACCATCGGCTGTGGGACGGCACGGTGATCGTCTCCTGGTTCTGGCTGGTCGGCGCGATCGTGCTGTCGCTGCTGCCGGCGCTGGTCAAGGATGTCGTTGGCGGCACCGAGGGCGTGGTGACGCTGTGCCTTGCGATCTTCGCGATCGGCATCGCCATCGGCTCGCTGTTTGCCGCGAGCCTCAGCCACGTTCGCCCGAATCTCGCGCTGGTGCCGATCGGCGCCATCATCATGGGGTTTGCCGGCCTCGATCTCGCCTGGGCCATCGGCGTGACCGCCAAGGGCCAGGACATCACCGCGGCCGGTTTCGCGACCTCGTTCGCAGGCCTGCGTATGCTCGTCGACTTCGTCGCCTTCGCATTCGGCGGCGGCCTGTTCGTCGTTCCCTCCTTCGCCGCGGTCCAGGCCTGGTCGGCACCATCCGAGCGCGCCCGCATCATCGCCGCCGGCAACGTACTGCAGGCCGCCTTCATGGTGGTCGGCTCGCTGTTCGTCGCGCTGCTGCAGGCGGCCGGCCTCCACATCGGCTGGATCTTCTTCGGGCTCGGCGTCGCGAGCTTCGGCGCGGTGTGGTTCGTGCTGACGAAATGGGGCAAGGAAGGCGTGCGCGATTTCGGCGGGCTGCTGTTCCGCGCACTGTTCCGCACTGAGGTTCGCGGCCTCGAGAACCTGCCGCCTGCCGGCACGCGCATGCTGATCGCGCCCAACCATGTCAGCCTGATCGATGGCCCGCTGCTCCACGCCGTGCTGCCGATCGACGCGAGCTTCGCGGTGGATACCGGCATCGCCAAGGCCTGGTGGGCCAAGCCGTTCCTGCGCGTCGTCAAGCACTACACCATGGATCCGAGCAAGCCGCTGGCTGCGCGCGACCTGATCAAGCTGGTCGCCGCCGGCGAGCCGGTGGTGATCTTTCCGGAAGGACGTATCACTGTCTCGGGCTCGCTGATGAAGGTCTATGACGGCACCGCGATGATCGCGGACAAGGCCGATGCGGTGGTCGTGCCGGTTCGCATCGAAGGCGCGCAGCGCTCGCATCTCAGCTACCTCAACTCTAGCCAGATCAAGCGCTCGTGGTTTCCGCGGGTGACGGTCACTATCCTGCCGCCCGTCAAGCTTCCGGTCGATCCGGCGCTGAAGGGCAAGGCACGCCGCAATGCCGCCGGCGCCGCGCTTCAGGACGTGATGATCGATGCTCTCGTCAAGAACGCCATGCTCGATCACTCGCTGTTCGAGGCGCTCGGACATGCCTATCGCGATCGCGACACCGGTAAGGTCATTATCGAGGACGCGCTCGGCATCAAGCTGACCTATCGCAAGCTGATCCTTGGCGCTCAGGTCTTGAGCCGGAAGCTGGAGACCGGTACCGCCGTGGGCGAGAATGTCGGCGTGTTGCTGCCGAATTCGGCGGGCGTCGCCGTCGTCTTCATGGCGCTGCAGAACATCGGCCGGGTCCCGGCGATGCTCAACTTCTCGGCCGGCCCGGTCAACGTCCTCGCCGCCATGAAGGCCGCAGAGGTCAAGACCGTGCTGACATCGAAGGCCTTCATCGAGAAGGGCAAGCTCGACAAGCTGATGGCTGCGATCTCCGCGGAAGCCCGGGTCGTCTATCTCGAGGACGTCCGCGCCTCGATCGGGACGGCCGACAAGATCAAGGGCCTGCTCGCCGGCACCGCGCCGCGCGTCGCCCGCCAGGCAACCGACCCCGCCGTCGTGCTGTTCACGTCGGGTTCAGAAGGAACGCCCAAGGGCGTGGTGCTGTCCCACCGCAACATCCTCGCCAACGCGGCGCAGGCGCTGGCGCGGGTCGATGCCAACGCCAATGACAAGGTGTTCAACGTGCTGCCGGTGTTCCACTCGTTCGGGCTGACCGGCGGGATGATGATGCCGATGCTCGCGGGCATTCCGATCTACATGTACCCCTCGCCGCTGCACTACCGGATCGTGCCCGAGCTGATCTACCAGACCGGCGCCACCATCCTGTTCGGCACCGATACGTTCCTCACCGGCTATGCCCGCTCGGCGCATGCCTACGACTTCCGCACCCTGCGCCTCGTGATCGCCGGCGCCGAGGCCGTCAAGGACCGGACGCGGCAGGTGTTCATGGAACGCTATGGCATCCGCATCCTCGAAGGCTACGGCGTCACCGAGACGGCGCCGGTGCTGGCGATGAACACGCCGATGGCCAACCGCCCCGGTACCGTCGGCCGCCTCTCGCCGCTGATGGAAAGCCGTCTCGACCCGGTCCCCGGCATCGAGGAAGGTGGACGGCTCTCGGTGCGCGGGCCGAACGTGATGCTCGGTTACTTGCGGGCCGAGAATCCCGGCGTGCTCGAAGTACTTCCCGAAGGCTGGCACGACACCGGCGACATCGTCGCGATCGACGCGGCCGGCTTCATCACCATCAAGGGACGCGCCAAGCGCTTTGCCAAGATTGCCGGCGAAATGGTGTCGCTGTCGGCAGTCGAGAGCATCGCCGCGACGTTGTGGCCGCAAGCCGCATCGGTCGCCGTCTCAATCCCCGACCCCCGCAAGGGCGAGCGCATCGTGCTGCTGACGACGGAGAAGAACGCCGAGCGCAGCGCAATGCAGGGCCAGGCCAAGACGATCGGCGCGTCCGAGCTGACCGTTCCCGCGGCGATCATGGTGGTCGACAAGGTGCCGCTGCTCGGCACCGGCAAGACCGACTACGTCACCGCAACCACGATGGCCCGCGAGCAGGCGTCCTCGCCGGAGCGCGAGGTAGCGTAAGACAGATGCGCGAGGCGCCTCAATCAGGCGACGCGCGATGCCCGGGAGTGGTTCTGCTTCACGGCATCGCGCGAACCTCGGCATCCCTGAGGAAGCTGGAACGGGCACTCCAGGCGAGCGGCTTTGCGACGCTCAACATCGACTATCCCAGCCGCAAGAAGGCGATCGCGGCCCTTGCAGACGACATTCACCCCGCGATCTCCGGTTTCGCCGAACGCGACGCGCCGCTGCATTTCGTCGCGCATTCGATGGGCGGCCTCGTCGCGCGCGCCTATATCCCAAAACACCGGCCGGCCCGGCTTGGCCGCGTCGTGACGCTGGGCACGCCGAACAGCGGCAGCGAGGTCGCCGATCTCCTCAGCGGATCCCGCCTCTACCGCACGTTCTACGGCCCGGCTGGACTTGAACTTACGACTGCGATCCGCGCCCTGCCCACCGTGGACTACCCCGCTGGCGTGATCGCCGGAAACCGCTTCATCGATCCCGTCGCCGGCCTCCTTGTTCTGCCGAAACCGAATGACGGGCGGGTGTCGGTGCAGAGCGCGATGCTGGCTGGCATGACCGACCATGTCGTCGCGAAGGCGTCTCATACCGGGCTTCCGCGTCACGCCGCCGCAATCGAGCAGACCATCGCCTTCCTGCGCGATGGGCGTTTCCGCACCGCGCCGCTCACCTGAGCAAGAGATACCGAACCGGGTTGTCATCGCACTGTCCCGCTCCACATTCGAGCACGGTGGACAGCAGATTTGCGGCAACCAGCAACGCAAAGATCGCGAAGACCGCGTTCGACGCCGGCCCGCTCGGGGGCGCATTCCCGTCTCGCTTGCCGGTCACATCCTTCAAGACGAAGACGAGCGCGACATAGCATATGACGCCGACGGCCGCGATCAGCGCCCAGGTGTAGAAATGCAAGCCCAACAGCGCCGAGCCGTATCCAGGATCGCCAGGCGCCAGATGCAGCGACACCTGCCGCATCGAGATGAAGCCGGTGACGAGGCTGGCCACGAGGATCATCGCGTAGTGGGATGGACGTTCACCGAGGCGCATGTTGAACAGGAATCCCATGCCAATCGCGATGAACCCGGCCCGCTGCAGCAAGCACAGCGGACAGGGTAGCTCACCGAGCGCAAGCTGATAGAAGAATGCGACGGTCAAGATCAGCGAGATCCCGAGCAACCCAAGCATGTTCAGGATCGCGCCGACCGGCTGTTGCTCGCTCGTCTCTACAGGATTCATCTCGACACCATCAGAACGAGAATTTCAGCGGGTCGGTCGCGTGGTGGAAGAACCATGCGACGGTGACGAGGATCGTTGCACTCCAGAGCGCATAGCTCAGCCCCGCGCGCGAGCGCCAGACGCTGGCGCAGCCTGCGAGCGCCAGCAGAAAAGGCAGGAACATGTACATGAGCACGGGCTCCCCAAGCGATTCGCGCAGCGCGCGAACGGCCAAGAGATACGTCAGCCCTGCACGCCCCTCAAGAGCCGGCTTCGCCGCGACGCTCCTGCGCGTAACGCACCAGCGCCGCGAAGCGGTAGATGCCGTGCACGAACTTGCCATAGGGCATGGTGACGAACAGTGCGAACACGGCGCCGAGGTGCAACGCGAGCAGCGGCCCCATGGCGGCCGTCTCGCGCAAGATGAGCAGCAGCATGCCGGTGAGGCCGGTCAGGAACAGCATGGCGATGAAGCCGACATCCATGCCGTAGCGGTTCTCGTCGAGCAGCGCCGGATCGCGTCGCATCCTGGCCGTGAACAGACCGACCGGGCCGATGATCAGACCGATGCCGCCGAGCGCGCCCAGCACCACGGGCAGGTCCCACCATGGATACGGCGCCTCGCGGCCGAGCAGATAGTGATACAGCGTGGCCACCGACGTCGCCGCAAAGCACAGCAGGAAGCCGTAGAAGGTCAGGTGGTGATACAGCTTGCGCCGGTCGGTCGGCTTGTCGTCCTCGTTGTAGCAGCCGACACCGCCGCCATGGAGATAGCGCAGCTCGCCCGCATCGCGGATCGCCTGGAAGATCGAGCCCCCATCGGCGCGGCCGCGGATCGGTCCACCGATGTCGCGCCAGAAAGCGCGCACGCTCATCACGAGCGCGAGGATCGCATAGAGGAACGCGACGCTGAACAGCGCTGCCATCGTGTTGTGCGGCATCAGTCTGTAGAACGCGCCGGGACCGCTGTGCACGCCGAAAAGCACGCTGCCGTCGTTCAGGGCGGCGAAGCCGAGGATGAAGGCCGCCATGCTGAGCGCAGCGACGATGCTGATGACCAGACCGTTGCGGGCGAAAGCGCCGGACAGCGCGCCCGGCCAGGCATAGGCGGCATAGGACCCGGCCCGCGCGATCGCGAGCGTTCTGGGAACGTTGACGTTGAACTCATGCGGCGGCGAGAACTGGCAATCGACGTAGCAGGCGCCGCAGGAATGGCAGAGATTGGCGAGATAGTTGAGGTCGCCGTCGGAGAAGGCGCGGCGCATTTCCATGGCGGGAAATACCGCGCACAGCCCCTCGCAATAGCGGCAGGAATTGCAGACCGTCATCAGACGGTCGGCCTCGTCCAGGATTCTGGTTCCGTGCATGGCTTTACTTCGTTAGGCCCTTTGTCTCGAGCCATTTCTGAATCAGGCCCGCGACCTCGAGGTTGTTCTTGTCCATCATCACCATATGCGAATTGCCCTTGATGCCCGCCTGCGGGAGATCGACGATGTCGACGCTACCGCCGGCAGCCTTGATGGCGTCGGCAAAGGCGATGCCGTTGGCGCGGATCTTGGGCCAGCGTGAATCGCGCTCGATATAATCGCCATAGATGATGAGCGTCGGGATGTTCTCCAGCACATCCGCCTTGGCGGGATCGCCAATGCCGGCCGGCTCGATCGCGATCAGCGCCTTGACCTTGTCAGGCCGAGCTTGTGCGACCTTGAAGCCGAAGCTGCCGGCCTGGCTGTGGAACAAGATCACGGACGGGCCGACGCGATCGATCTCGGCGATATAGGCAGCGACGATCGCATCATCCGTCGTGGTCCAGCGCGGCACGTTCTGCTTGACGAAATTCTCGTAGCCCTCGACGGGAAACTGGTTGCCCGGTAACAGCTTTCGCTTGGCGGGATCGGCATCGTAGGAGTTTGGCCCTTCGCCGATGCGGAAACGTTCGAACGGATTGGCGGTGGTGAGGAAGACCGGCTCGCTCTTGAATATGTCGGGGTATTGCGCCCAGCCAGCGCGCCCGCGCTCCACCGCGTCGGAATTATAGACCGCCCACCCCTTGCGCAGGAAATAGTTCAGCCAGCCTTCGCGTCCGTCGGGCGTGGTCTCGTAGGTGACGCCGGTCAGTCCGCCGCCATGCCACATCAACAGCGGATAGGCACCCTTCTCGTTCGCGGGCAGGAAATACTGCACGTACATCTGCTCGACCTGATACGTGCCGTTGGGATCGACCTTGGCCGGCACGCCGCCGGGCGTGAACACGACCTCTTTCACCGGCTTGCCGGAGATTTCGACGAGACGCCCGCCGACGTGGAACGAACCCATGTCGCGCAGGGTGATCGGCTCGGCGGCGTAGGCGTGCCCGACGGTCAGCAGCGCCGTGATCGAAGCAATGGCAATGCGCGACATGGTTCCTCCCGTTTCTTTTCTTCGTCTAGTTCTTGGCATGCCGTGCCGCTTCCCGTCCCGCGATCCGCCCGAACACGCTGCCGATGGTCATGCCCATGCCGGCGGCATAGCCCTTGCCGAGCACGTTACCGGCCATGATCTCGCCGGCCGCGAACATGTTAGCGGACGGCTTGCCGTCAGCCATCAACATCCGCGCCTCCTTGGTCACGCGGGTGCCGAGATAGGTGAAGGTGATGCCGGGCCGCACCGGATAAGCGAGATAAGGCGGCGTCTCGATCTTGCGCGCCCAGTGCGTCTTGGGCGGCGTGATGCCCTCGGTCACACAGTCATCCAAGATCGTGTGGTCGAAAGTCCCGGACCGCACCGCCGCGTTGAATTCGGCGATGGTCTTTTCCAGCGCCGCCGGGTCGAGCTCCAGCTTGCCGGCGAGTTCGGCCACCGTCTGTCCGGTGATCGGCGGAAACAGCGTCGGCATGAAGCTGGTGACCACGGTGGAGTCGAAGATGATGTAGGCGATCTGGTCGGGCTGCGCCGCGACCAGCCGGCCCCAGATGGCGTAGCGCTTCGGCCAGATATCCTCGCCCTCGTCGTAGAAGCGCTGCGCGTGCTTGTTCACGACGATGCCGAACACGACGGAGTCGTGGCGGGTGATGATGCCGCCGTCGAATTTCGGCGCGCGGGCGTCGATCGCGACCGCATGACACTGGGTGGGGTCGCCGACCTCCTGCACGCCCCTGTCGAGCAGCATCTTGAGGATCGAGCCGCGATTATAGGGCGTGCCGCGGATCAGAAAATTGTCGGCAGCCTCGCCCCAATATTGCTTGAGCCATTCGATGTTGGCCTCGAACCCGCCGGCCGCGGCGACCAGCGAGGTCGCCCGGATCTCGGTCTCGCCCCTGATCGGCCGCTTGAGGCGTGCAGCCAGGAACATGCCATCCTCGATCACGAGGTCGGTGACCTCGGCATCGTATTCGACGTCAACACCGAGCCGCTCGGCAGTGAGATAGAGCGCATTCAGCATCGCGCGGCCGCCGCCGAGGAAGAACGAATTGGTACGGCCGAGGCTCAGCGTGCCGCCGAGCGAGGGTTGCCAGCGCACGCCCTGCTCCACGATCCAGTTCAGGATATCCTTGGACTCTCGGATCATGTGGCGCGCGAGCACTTCATCCGTTTGCCCGCCGGTGACACGCAGCAGGTCTTCCCAGAATTCCTCTTCGGTATAGGGGCCGGTCAGGATTTCGGTTGCCGCATCATGAGCGCAACGCATGTTGCGGGTGTGGCGGGTATTGCCGCCGCGATAGAATTTCGGCGCGCCTTCGAGCACCAGCACCGAGGCACCGCCGCGCCGCGCCGCGATCGCCGCGCACAGCGCCGCGTTGCCGCCGCCGATCACCAGCACGTCGTATTTGCTGCTCATGCCGTCCGCCCGATGCGACGAAGTTGAGACATTCTATCCGCCGGCGGCCGCGGTCAACCGGCACCACCATTGCGTACTTTTGTATACAAAGATATACAGAGACCCCGCAAGCGTCATCTCTGCATGGGCAGGATGCGGCCTTGCTTCGAGGGAACATGGCGAGGCGTCCGGCAAAGACAGGCGGATCGATCGCGCGCGGCGGCGGCGTTGCCCTTGGCGAAGCTGTTTTCCGCTCGCTGTGCGAGGCGCTCCAGGCCGGCAGCTACCGCGCCGGCGACCGCCTGCGCGAGGAAGAGGTCGCGCAGCGGCTCAAGGTCAGCCGCACCCCGGTGCGCGAAGCGCTCGGCCGGCTCGCCGCGCGCGGTTTCGTCGAGCCCGCCGGCGGCCGCGGGCTGATCGTGCGCAATCTCGACATCTCGGAAGTGCTCGAGCTCTACGCCATGCGCGAGATCATGGAAGGTGCCGCGGCGCGCCTCGCCGCCGAACACGCTTCGGCGCCCGAGGTCGATGCGCTCCACGACATCGAGCAGGCTTTTGTCGAAACTCCCGCAGCAGACGCGGCCGAGATGGCAAGACTCAATCGCAGCTTCCACGAGGCCATCTGCCGGGCGGCGCGCAACCGCTATCTCGACAACGCTTCGCGGGAATTGCAGGACTGGATCGCCCTGCTCGGCCCGACCACCTTCACCGTAACCGGCCGCCCCTCGTCCAGCCACGGCGAGCACCAGGCCATCATCGACGCCATCGCCGCCCGCAACGGCGACAAGGCCGAGCAGCTTGCGCGCGCGCACATCCGCGAGGCGCTGCGCTGCCGGCTGAAGCTGTTGCAGAAGCAGTAAGCGCGTGACGCTCAGGCCACGACGTCGACAACGACCGCCTTCAACGCGTCCCGCACATCGGCCGGCCTCAGCCGCACCTGCAAGCCGCGCTGGCCGCCGTTGAGATAGACCTGATCATGCCCGAGCGCGCTCTGTTCGATCACGGTGCGCACGGGCTTACGCTGGCCGAACGGGCTGATGCCGCCAACCTTGTAGCCGGTGACGCGCTCAGCCTCGGGCGGCTTCATCATCTGCGCCGACTTGCCGCCCGCGGCAGCGGCCAGCTTCTTCATCGAGACCTCCTGGTCGGACGGCACGATCACGCAGACCGGCTTGCCATCGACCAGCGCCATCAGCGTCTTCAGGACGCGCGCGGGGTCCTCAGCCAGCGCAGCGGCCGCCTGCAGCCCGATGCTCTCGGCGTCAGGATCGTAGTCGTAGGCATGGACGGTGAAGGCAATACCGGCGGCCGTGAGCGCGCGTGTGGCTGGGGTGGCTTTGGACATGGGTCACATCTACCACCGTCATTGCGAGGAGCGAAGCGGTGGGGGGTGTAATTGCCGCCACACATCCGCTGTCGTCCCCGCGCACGCGGGGACCCATAACCCCAGGGAGGAGTTTGGCGAAGGCTCGACGTTTGGTACTAAGACCGTCCGCAATCGAGAAATCACGCGGTATGGGTCCTCGCATTCGCGAGGACGACAGCGGAATTTGGAGGCGCTATGCCTCCAAACCCCGCTGGGAGGAGGTCTTCCCTACTCCGCCGCGTCCCGCATCTCCGCGCGTTCGGCTCTGGCCGCGCAGAACTTGAATTCCGGGATCTTGCCGAACGGATCGAGCGCCGGGTTGGTCAACAGGTTCGCCGCCGCCTCTGCGTAGCAGAACGGCATGAACACCATGTTCTCCGGCACGTCGCGGTCGGAGCGGACCTTGACCTCGACGGCGCCGCGGCGAGTCTCCAGGCGAATGAAATCGCCCGGCACCAGCTTCTTCTTGTGCATGTCCTTCGGCGACATGAACGCGACCGCCTCGGGCTCGATCTGGTCCAGCACCTGCGCGCGGCGGGTCATCGAGCCGGTGTGCCAGTGCTCCAGCACGCGGCCGGTCGACAGCACCATCGGATATTCGGCGTCGGGGATCTCGTCGGGCGGGATGACCTTGGCCGGCACGATCTTGCCGCGGCCGCTCGCGGTCGGGAAGCCCGTGGTGAAGATGATCTCGTTGCCGGGCTGGTCCGGACCGTCGACCGGATAGGTCACCGCGCCTTCGCGCACCAGCCGCTCCCAGGTGATGTTCTTCAGCGACGGCATCAGCTCTGCCATCTCGGTGAAGACGTCGCCGGGACCGGCATAATTCCACGGCAGGCCCATGCGCTTGCCGATCTCCTGAATGATCCAGAGATCCTGTCGCGCATCGCCCGGCGGCTTGATCACCTGGCGCGCGAGTTGCACGCGGCGATCGGTGTTGGTGAAAGAGCCCTCCTTCTCGGCGAAGGCCGAGGCCGGCAGGATCACGTCGGCGTGGAACGCGGTCTCGGTCACGAAGAGGTCCTGCACCACGAGATGGTCGAGCATGGCGAGCGCGTGGCGCGCGTGCTGGAGATCGGGGTCCGACATCGCGGGGTTTTCGCCCTCGATATACATGCCCTTGATCTCGCCGGCATGGATCGCGTTCATGATCTCGACCACCGTGAGGCCGCGCACGGGATCGAGATCCTGCTGCCACAGCTTCTCGAAGGCCCCGCGCAAGTCGTCGCGGCCGACCGGCTGGTAATCCGGCAGGAACATCGGGATCAGGCCGGCATCGGAGGCGCCCTGCACGTTGTTCTGGCCGCGCAGCGGATGCAGGCCGGTGCCGGGGCGGCCAACCTGGCCGGTGATCAGCGCGAGCGCGATCAGGCAGCGCGCATTGTCGGTGCCGTGGACGTGCTGGCTGATGCCCATGCCCCAGAAGATGATCGACGATTTTGCCCGCGCATAGGCGCGCGCAACCTCGCGCAGCGTTTGCGCCGGGACGCCGCAGATCGCCTCCATCTTCTCCGGCGTGAATTCCTTGATCTTCTCCTTGAGGTCCTCAAAACCCTCGGTGTAGCCGGCGATGTACTGGTCGTCGGTCAGGCCTTCAGTGATGATCGTGTTGATCATCGCGTTCAGCATGGCGACGTCGGAGCCGGGCTTGAACTGCAGATGCTTGGTCGCATGGCGCGACAGCGTCTGCCGGCGCGGGTCCATCACGAACAGCTTGGCGCCGTTCTGCTTGACCGCGTTCTTGATGAAGGTCGCGGCGACCGGATGGTTTACGGTCGGGTTGGCGCCGATCACGATGATGACCTCGGCGTCCATCGCCGCGGAAAACGGCGCCGACACGGCGCCCGAGCTGAGACCTTCGAACAGCGCCGCCACCGACGAGGCGTGGCACAGCCGGGTGCAGTGGTCGACATTGTTGGAGCCGAAACCGGTGCGCACCAGCTTCTGGAACAGATAGGCCTCTTCGTTCGAGCCCTTGGCCGAGCCGAAGCCGGCGAGCGCCTTCACGCCGTTCGTGTCGCGGATCTTGACGAGACCCTTGGCCGCGATGTCGAGCGCCTCTTCCCAGCTCGCTTCGCGGAAATGCGTGAACGGATTGGCGGGATCGACCTGGTCGTTGGCATCCTTCTTCGCATTGGGCAGCCGCACCAGCGGCTTGGTCAGGCGGTGCGGATGGTGGATGTAGTCGAAGCCGAAGCGGCCCTTCACACAGAGGCGGTTGTGATTGGCAGGGCCATCGCGGCCCTCGGCATAGATCACCTTCTCGTCCTTGACCTCGTAGGTCACCTGGCAGCCGACGCCGCAGAACGGGCAGAGCGAATCCACCTTCTTGTCCGCGTAAGTCACGCGGGTCTGCTTCTCGTCGAGCATCACGGCCGGCATCAATGCGCCGGTCGGGCAGGCCTGAACGCATTCGCCGCAGGCGACGCAGGTGGACTCGCCCATGGGATCGTCGAAGTCGAACACGATCTTCGAGCCATGGTTGCGATAAGCCATGCCGATGACGTCGTTGACCTGGACCTCGCGGCAGGCGCGCACGCACAGGCCGCACTGGATGCAGGCGTCGAGGTTGACGCGCATCGCCGGATGGCTGGCGTCGGTTGCCCAGCGCTCGGCGGCCGGGAAGCGGCTCTCGGTGACGCCTGTCGTCTCGGCCCAGTGCCAGAACTTCGAATCCGGATCGTGCGAAGTCTCGCGCGCCGGCTGGTCGGCGACCAGCAGCTCCATCACCATCTTCTGCGCCGACACCGCGCGCGCGGATTCGGACTTCACCTTCATGCCGACCGACGGCGTACGCTTGCAGGACGCGGCCAGCACGCGCTCGCCCTCGATCTCGACCATGCAGGCACGGCAATTGCCGTCAGGCCGATAATCGGGCGCGGGTGAATAGCACAGATGCGGGATCTCGCGGCCCTGGCGTTTTGCGACTTGCCAGATCGTCTCGCCGGGATTGGCTTCGACCTGCTTGCCGTCGAGCTCAAACGTAATCTTGGTCATTCGGCCGCTTCCTTGAACTCGTCAGGGAAATATTTGATCACGGTGGTCAGCGGATTCGATGCCGCCTGTCCAAGCCCGCAAATCGAGGCATCGCGCATCGCCTGGCTCAATTCTTCCAGAAGTGCGCGGTTCCACACCGGCTTCTGCATCAGCAGCGCCGCCTTCTGGGTTCCGACGCGGCACGGCGTGCACTGGCCGCAGCTCTCGTCCTCGAAGAACTTCATCAGGTTCAGCGCCGCCGCACGCACGCTGTCCTTCTGCGACAGGATCACGATCGCGGCCGAGCCGATGAAGCAGCCGTATTTTTCCAGCGTGCCGAAATCGAGCGGGATGTCGTCCATCGACGCCGGCAGGATGCCGCCGGACGCGCCGCCCGGCAGGTACGCATAGAATTGATGGCCATCGGCCATGCCGCCGCAATATTCGTCGATCAGCTCGCGCACGGTGATGCCCGCGGGTGCGAGCTTCATGCCGGGATTTTTCACGCGGCCCGAGACCGAGAAGCTGCGCAGGCCGTGACGCTCGTGGCGACCATGGCCCTTCCACCAGTCGGCGCCCTTCTCGACGATGTCGCGCACCCACCACAGCGTCTCGATGTTGTTGATCAGCGTCGGCAGGCCGAACAGGCCGACCTGGAACGGATAAGGCGGCTTGTGCCTGGGCAGGCCGCGCTTGCCCTCGATGCTCTCCAGCAGCGAGGATTCCTCGCCGCAGATGTAGGCGCCGGCGCCGCGGCGCATGTGCAGCGTCGGGCCGCCCGGAGGAAGCTTTGCGATCTCGCGCTCCAGGATCTCGCGTGAGGCCGGATATTCGTCGCGCAGGTAGATATAGACATCGGAGGCCTGCACCACATGCGCGCCGATCAGCATGCCCTCGATGAAGCGATGCGGGTCGCTTTCGAGATAGACGCGGTCCTTGAACGTGCCGGGCTCGCCCTCGTCGCCGTTGATCGCCATCAGCCGCGGGCCGGGTTCACCGAGCACCGCGCGCCATTTGCGTCCCGTCGGGAAGCCAGCGCCGCCGAGGCCACGCAGCGAAGCGTCGTCGAGCGCCTTCAGCAGATCGTCCTTGGACAACTCGCCCGAGCGCAAACGGTTGAGCAGCTTGTAGCCGCCATCAGCGACATAGGCGTCGTAGTCGACATATTGGGGCAGATGCGCGTGGGTGTCACCGACCTTCGCGGCCGCCATCACATTGGCGACGGTCGCATGATCGACGAAGTTGTGGCCGACTTCCGCGGCCGGCGCGGTGTCGCAGCGGCCGACGCAGGGCGCGCGGACGACGCGGATACCAGGACCCGATGAGCTCTGCAAATCCTCGAGCAGCTTCTCGGCCCCGAGCATCGCGCAGGTGATAGAATCGCAGACGCGGATCGTCAGCGGGGCGATATCCGGCTCGCCTTCCTTCACCACGTCGAAATGCGCGTAGAACGTCGCGGTCTCGAACACCTCGGCGAAGGCGAGCTTCATCTCGTCGGCGAGCGCGGCCAGATGCGCGGCCGAGATCTGATGATATCTGTCCTGGATCAGGTGCAGATATTCGATCAGGAGATCACGCCGCCGCGGCCTGTCGCCGAGCAGCTGCTCGATCTCGTGCGCGGCGGTGGGATCGACCTGCCGCCCCTTGGGCGTGGCCTTGGCTCGCTTGCGTCCCTCACCGGGATGCTCGAACGGGCGGACCTTGTGCACGTCGTCGTGGCTCATCGATTCGTCTCGATCTCGTCTTTTAGAACGGCTCCAGTCTTAGCCCCTGGCATGCCAGATGCCAAGCAAATTATCATGCTCGCGGAAGCGGTTAAGCGCAGCCCAAGAGCAGCCCTGGGATCGCTGCCCGGACACGACCTTGCGTTGGTCCAACGCGCCAATCGATAGAACGAAGCCTGAATTGGTCTGGAGATCAATAAAGGCTTCCCATGCTGCGATAGCGAAATCGTATCGAGCTCCCGCTCCGGGACCACGGGTAACCCCTCAACGCCCCGATGCTGACGGGTCAGCTTTTGCCCATGCACTCCTCGATATAGAACCAGCGCTCGTCGCCCGCGAGGCCCTTGGCCTTCACGTCCTTGCGGCACTCCCTGAGCTTCGACTTGTTGGCGCTCCACTTGGCCTTCATGTCCTTGAGCTTCTGCGCGGTCAGCTTGATCTTGCCGGGCTTGGCCTCGGTCGCGGCGGGCGGCGTTGCAGCCGGTGGCGCGGCAGTCCGTGCGGATGCGGATTGCAGGGCGCCGGCGACGAGCAGCACGGCGGCTGCACAAACGAGCTTACGAACCATCGAATTCCCCCAGGGGTAGTTTTGAAACAATCGAAATGAGCGGCGGGAGCGCGCATGGTGCGCTCCCGCCGCGATGAACGTGCGATCAGAAGATCTTGACCGCGCTCTCCAGCGTCTTCCAGACGCCCCAAGCGAGCGGCACGCCAACAAAGGCCCAGAACAGCGCCGCATTGGCATCCAGACCGCCCTTGCCGATGCCGAACGAGCCGTGCTGGACCGACGCCTCGCTCTTCGCACTGGCCGCCTGCAGGCGGGCCACCTCCTCGTGGCTCATGTTCCATTTCGGATCGACCGGCTTGATCAGGTAGTTGCAGATCAAACCGGCGATCAGCATGGCACACAGGATGTACATCGTCGTGTTGTAGAGCTGATCACGCGGCACACCGGCCGCGAGCTGGAACTCGCGGATGTAGTTGACCACGACCGGACCGATGATGCCGGCAGTCGACCATGCCGTCAGCAACCGGCCATGGATGGCGCCGACGAACTGGGTTCCGAACATGTCGGCAAGATAGGCCGGCACCGTCGCGAAGCCGCCGCCGTACATCGACAGGATGATGCCGAACCCGAGCACGAACAGCAGTTTCGAGCCCATCGCCGCGAAGGTGGGCGCCAGCGCGTAGAGCACGATGCCGAGGATGAAAAACGTGTAGTAGGTGTTCTTGCGCCCCATGAGGTCCGACATCGACGCCCAGAAGAACCGGCCGCCGATATTGAACAGCGACAGCAGGCCGGCGAAGCCGGCGGCGATCGCCGCGATCGATGCCTTCTGTTCGACCGAAAGCTGGCTGAACGTCAGCTCCGGATGCCCGATCAACTTGCCGGCGAAAATTTCCTGCAGCATGGGCGAGGCCATGCCGATCACACCGATACCCGCCGAGACATTCAAGCAGAGCACCCACCAGATCAGCCAGAATTGCGGCGTCTTGTGCGCGTTGTTGAGGTGCACATGGTGCTCGGTGATCATCGACTTCTTCTCGCTCGGCGGCGTCCAGCCATCGGGCTGCCAGCCGGGCGGCGTCACCCGATACGAAAAGGCACCGATCGTCATGAAGATGAAATAGATCACGCCCATCACGACGAAGGTCTGCCAGACGCCGACATCCGTTGCAGTCTTGAAGTAGTTGATCAGCAGATTGGCGAGCGGCGCACCGATCATCGCACCACCGCCAAAACCCATGATGGCCATGCCCGTCGCCATGCCGCGGCGATCGGGGAACCATTTGATCAGCGTCGACACCGGCGAGATATAGCCGAGGCCGAGCCCGACGCCGCCGATGACGCCGGCTCCGAGCCACATGATCCAGAGTTGATGGACGTAGACGCCGAAGGCGCCGATCAAGAGGCCGCCGCCCCAGCAAAGCGCGGCAACGAAACCTGCCTTGCGCGGGCCGGCACGCTCGAGCCAGCCGCCCCAAATCGCGGCAGAGACGCCGAGCAGGACGAAGAACAGCGTGTACATCCAGCCGAGGCTTGCGACCTTCCAGTCGCACGTCGTGGTGAACAGCTCCTGCCACAACGAGATGTCGGGGCAAGCCTTGCTCTGCGTGATGCCGATCGAGCGCGACAGCGGCAGCCAGAACACCGAGAAGCCGTAGGCCATGCCGATGCAGAGATGGATGCACAGCGCGGCCGGCGGCACCAGCCAGCGATTGAACCCGGCCTTCGCGATCGTGCGTTCACGATCGAGGAAGCCGGAAGCACCAACCGGTGCAAGAACGGTATCGGCAGTCGTCATAAGCATTCCCTCCCAAGCGCGGCCTTGCCGGCATATCGGTTTGCGACCGGTCGTGTGCGTGCTTGGCAGCCGCGCATGACAGGTCGGACTTCATTCATGCCGAAGTGGAATCGTCTGGTGCGCATCCGTCTTGCGCGCCCAGCAAGCAACTGATCGCGGGCGATGTCCCTTCGCCTCGCAAGCAGCGTTGCCGGGACGGCTATCGCGCCCTCATCCCCCTCAACACCCTGTCTTGAGAGGAGCAACGCGCGTGCCAGAAGTCGCATCGTGACGATTCAACGACTTCCCGCAGCGCAACGTGCCGTGCCGGACAGAATGTCCCGAATCCAAGGACAAAATGTCCAATCAGGTCGCTTCGGGCAGCCACATCGTGAAGGTGCTCCCGGAACCGAGGTGGCTTTCGGCCGTGATCTGTCCGCCCTGACGCTTGATCAGCGTCTGGCTGATGGAGAGGCCCAGTCCGGTGCCTTGCCGCCGTTTCGTGGTGTAGAAGGGGTCGAAAATCTTTGCGATTACGTCTGCGCTCATGCCGATGCCGGTATCAGTGACCTCGATGGCGACGCCTTGATGGCCGTCGCGCTCGGCATCGAAGGAGCGGAGCGTCAGGGTTCCGCCGTCCGGCATGGCGTGGATCGCGTTGACGATGAGATTGACCAGGACCTGCTGCAGCTCGTTCCGGTTCATCAGCACGAGCCGGCTGGCGCGGTCGTCCCTGACCACGGCGATCTCGGTCTTGTTCAGAAGATGCTGCACCAGCGGCAGACAGTCGGAGATGACGCTTGTCGGCGCATGGCGCTCGACATAGCCGGCATATTCCTCCGGCCTTGCAAACTGCAGCAGCTTGGTCACGATCTGGCTGATGCGGTGAATCTGCTCGTCGAGCAGGCGAAACTCGACCTTCGCCTTGTCGGCATCGGCCCCGAATACGCTGCGGATGACGTCGAGATTGCCCTGCATCACCGCGATCGGATTGTTGATTTCGTGCGCAACGCCGGCGGTGATCTCGCCGATCGCAGCCAGCTTCTCGGACATGATGAGCTGCTTGGTGGTTGCCTCGAGCTTGAGATTGGCGTGCTCGAGGTCCCGGGTGCGCTCCAGCACGCGGACGTTCAGTTCCTCATTCCATTCCCGGAGCTGCCGGTCGCGTTCCTGGATCTGGTCGAGCAGGCTGTCGAGATGAACCGCGACGCGGCCGATCTCGTCACCCAACACCGGCATCTTGGTGCGGGCGGAGAGGTTCCCGCGCTCCACCTCGCCGATCGTCGCCGTGACGCGCTCCAGCGGCATGAAGATGGAGGTCGCCCAGCGCAGGAAGATCGGTACGGTCGCGGCGGTGATCGCGATGAACGCTGCGATGATGATCACCAACGTCTGGTATTTGGCTTCGCTGAACGGCTTCTCCAGAAAGCCGACATAGAGCATGCCGACCCGCTTGCCATAACTGTCGACCAGCGGCTCGTAAGCGGAGATGTACCAGTCATTGACCACGAAAGCACTGTCGAGCCAGGTGTGCCCCTCGCCCAGCACGGCCGAGCGCACCGCCGCCGACACGCGCGTGCCGAGCGCGCGCCGTCCCTCGAACAGACGGACATTGGTCGATATCCGCACGTCGTCCAGGAACAGCGTCGCGGTGCCCTGGCTGCCCTCCGGCAGGCTCGCAGCGCGGTAGACGAGATCGTTGATCGTGTCGATGAATTCGAGATTCTGGTTGAGCAGCGTGCCGCCGACCAGCGCAGCGGCGCCTCCGTCAGGCAGCATCGCCCGGCTCGCCGCGTGCACGACCATGCCGCGCGTCTCCGTGCTGCGGTCGGTCGGCACCGCATTCGGGGTCGGCACGAGATCCAATCGCGCGCGCTCGGCCAGGGCCGGCGAAATTGCGGCCAGCTCGTCAGTGCCGAAAATATCGACGCCGGTCGCAGGGACCTGACCCGACAGCGCCGACATGATGATCGGCCAGTCGCCTCTCGGTTGATGCTGCAGCGGGGGCGATGAGGCCAGAACGTCGCCGCGATCGTTGGTCAGATACAGGAAATCGAGACCGATCTCCTTGCGGGTCTCGTCGAGCAGGTCCCGCAGCGAGCCGCGCGCATCCGGCGCCAGCACCTCCTGGAAGCGGGCCGACAGGCCGAGCGCCCGGATCTGGACGCCGGTCTTTTCCAGGATGCGGGCGAGATATTGATGGGCGATGGTGAGATCGCCGTTCACCTTGGAGATCAGGGCCGCGTCGAATTTCGCGTTCCAGCGATAGATCGCAACGCCGAGCAGGAGCGGCAGGATGACCAGCATCGGCAGCAGAGCGATCGCGAGCAACCGGAATCGGACGGAGCGTCCCCGCACGAGCTCACCGCTGCGGCGGGCACCATCAGACATCCCATAACGCGCATTTGCGGTCGATGGTCTTGCGCGAGATACCGAGACGCCGCGCCGCCTCCTCGCGATTGCCGTTGGCCTCCTTCAGCACACCGAGAATGTGACGGCGCTCGAGCTCGGCGAGACTGTCGGCAGGTGCCGACTGACCGTCGTTGCGGGGACCGGCGAAATCGTCGGGGAAGGCGCCGAGGATCAGCGTGCGTTCGATCAAATTGCGCAGCTCGCGCACATTGCCCGGCCAGTCATAGCTTGCGAGCGCCGCCCGCACCGAGGCGTCGATCTGCACCGGCGGCATGCCGAGCTGAGCCGACAGCTTGCTCATGAAGATGGCGGCAAGCTCCTGCACGTCATCGCCGCGATCCTTCAGGAGCGGCAGGTGAATCTGCATCACGTTGAGCCGGTAGAACAGATCGGCTCGGAAACGGCCCTTCTCGACCTCTTTCTGAAGCTCGGCATTGGTTGCGAAGATGAAACGCAGGTCGACCGGAACTTCACGCTCGGAGCCCACCGGACGGACGCGGCGGTCTTCGAGCACGCGAAGCAGCTTGCTCTGCATCGGCAGCGGCAGCTCCCCGATCTCGTCGAGGAACAGCGTGCCGCCATGCGCGTACAGGAACAAGCCCTCACGCCCCGAATCGGCGCCGGTGAAGGCGCCCTTGATGTGTCCGAACAGCTCCGCCTCGATCATCTCGGGCGGGATCGCCGCGCAATTGACGGGCACGAAGGGCTTATCGGCGCGGTCGGACAACGAGTGGATCGAGCGTGCTGCCACTTCCTTGCCGGTGCCGGATGCGCCGGTGAGGAGAACCGAGGTCGGCAGGCGTGCGACGCGCGCGATGGTCTCACGCACGCGCAGCGTCGCTGCCGATTGTCCGATCAGATTGTCGCGCAGAAAGGTGCGGTCGGACGAGGCACGCAGGGCATAGCGCAGGACATAGTTCTCGCGCTGGAGGCGGACACGGTCGAGGCATCGTGCCACCGCGTTGAGGATCTGGTTGGAGCGGAACGGCTTGAGCACGAAATCGGCCGCACCAGCGCGCAGGGCCTGGATCGCGGTGTCGAGGTCGGCATAAGCGGTGATCAGGATGGCGTCGGCGAAAAAGCCGACGGCGCGCTGCTCGGCGAGCCAATCGACGCCGTTCTTGCCTGGCATGATGTTGTCGAGAATGACGACGTCGTAGCGGTTGGAATCGAGCTTGCGCGAGGCCTGGTCGGTATCGGCCGCCTCGTCCACCAGCTTGCAGCGCGGTCCAAGCGTGCGCACCAGGAAATTGCGCATGCCCGGCTCGTCGTCGACGATCAGGATCGAGGCCTGCGCCAGCGCGCCGAACTCCGGCCCTGCAGCCGTCTTGCCGGGCTTGACGGCAGGCTCGCGGCCCGCCGCGGGACCTGCGGCAGCGCTTGCCCTCGATGTTGAGAAAGTCATGCCCGACGTCTTTGAGAGTCTTGGGATTGAGGGTCTTGGGATTGAGGGTCTTGGGTTTGAGAGACTTGGGTTTGAGCTCATGCACGGCACCAATCGGCGCCTTTCGCATTGCAGCGAAGTTCCGGCCGTGTCCCGCGCAGGCAACATAGTCAAACGTCGCCGCCGTGAATATTCGCCTTTCTACGGGGCGTCGCTCTTTTCGACCAGGAACACGATGCGCGCCTCGTTGCGCTCGGTGATCTCGACCTTGTCGCCGGTCTCGCGGATCAGGTTCGGAATGTCAATCACCGACAAGGGATCGGTGCAGTGGACCTCGAGCTGATCGCCCGGCTGCAACGGCTTGAGCGCCTTGCGCGTCTTCAGGGCGGGCAGCGGGCATTTCAGTCCGGTGAGATCGAGCGTCGTTCTGGTCATGGGCGCAACATGGCGGGACCGATCGATGGCGTCAACGCAAGGCCGCTAGAGCAGATCGGCGTAGGACAAAAAGCCTACGTCCTGCCCTGGCTCGACGCCCGTGACGCTCTCACCGAGCTCGACGAGGCCGTCGGTCTCGACCAGCGAGGACAACAGCCCGGCCCCTTCGCGCGGGAACTTCACCGCCTCCAGCGTGCCGTCCTGCGCCCGCCGCAAGGAGACGCGAACATATTCGCGCCGGCCCGCCTTCTTCTTGTAGGTGAAAGCCGCCCGCATCGGGATCGGCAGAAGCGGCTCCGGCAGGCCGCCGGCGAGCGCCAGCACCGTCGGGCGCACGACATGGACGAAGGTCACGAAGCTCGCGACGGGATTGCCGGGCAATCCGATCAGCGGCGTGCCGTCGATAATGCCCATCGCCACGGGACGGCCAGGCTTGATCGCCATCCGCCACAGCACCAGCGAGCCGATGCTCTCGACCGCCGCCTTGACGTGGTCCTCCTCGCCGGTCGAGACGCCGCCGGTCGTGAGGATCAGGTCATGATCACCGGCCACCTGCTTCAAGCCATTCGCGAGCGAAGTCCGCTCGTCGCGCAAGATGCCGAGATCGCTGACCTCGCAGCCGAGCCGGCGCAGCATCGCCATCAGCATGAAGCGGTTGGAATCGAACAGTTGCGAGGCCGCGCGCGGCTCGCCGGGCGAGGCCAACTCGTCGCCGGTCGAGAACACCGCAACGCGAATGCGCCTGATGACGTCGAGACTGACAAGTCCGAACGCGGCGGCGAGCGCGACATGCTGCGGCCGCAAGCGCTGGCCGGCGCGCAGCGCGATGTGGCCCTCAGGGATGTCCTCGCCCGCGGGGCGGACATTGGCGCCGGGCTTCAGCCCCGGCGGCAGCACGATCTTGCCGTCATCGTCGATGCGAACGTCCTCCTGCATGAAGACGGTTTCTGCATCCGGCGGCATCGGCGCGCCCGTGAAAATGCGTGCGGTATGGCCGGGCTTGATCGGCGCCTGTGCGAGGCCGCCGGCCTGGATGCGGCCATCGAGCGGGAACGCCCGCTCCGCGGCTTCAGGAATGTCGGCGTTGCGCACGGCGTAGCCGTCGACCGCCGAGTTGGTGAAGGGCGGCAGCGGCAGAGGCGCTGCGACATCGCGCGCCAGCACGCGCCCGTCCGCGTCGACCAGCGCCACCGTCTCCAGATCGGCGATCGCGTTGACGCGCGTCGTAATGAGACCGACGGCCTCGTCGACCGACATCATCGGGCCGCCGAAGGCAAAGCAATCGTCCGACAGTTGCGCCATGGTGCCTCGTCAGCGTATCGCGGCGCTTTTCGCCACCGCTTCTTCGACCGGCATCGCGGCGCGCAGCAGCAACGCCGCAGCTGCCGCGACATCGTCGAGATGGACAGTGGGCAGCCCCGTGTCAATGGCGGTGTCGGCCGCGATCCCGGCGATCCCGGGATCGTCGGGAAACAGCAACGGCTTGCCGTTCGCCGCGCGATGCACCTCGATCTTGCGATGCGGCTCGCGCTTGAAGCCCTCGACCACGACGAGATCGACCGCGGAAAGCTTGCTCAGGAGCTCGGGCAGCCGCGGCTCCGCCGCCCCGCGCAGTTCGTGCATCAGGGCCCAGCGGTTTGACGAAGCAACCAGCACCTCGGCCGCGCCGGCCTCGCGATGGCGCCAGGAATCCTTGCCGGGGACATCGACGTCGAACTGGTGATGCGCATGCTTGATGACCGAGACGCGCAGCCCTTGCGCGTTGAAATGCGGGATCAGCCGCGTCAACAGCGTGGTCTTGCCCGCACCGCTCCAGCCTGCAAGGCCGATGACTTTCATTCCAGCTCCGTGTCCGCGAGCGACTTGGTTTTGGTGGAACCGCTATCCCTCCCCGTCATTGCGAGCGAAGCGAGGCAATCCCGACTGCTTCCACGGTGGCACTCTGGATTGCTCCGTCGCTTCGCTCCTCGCTATGACGAACGGAGGCATTTCGTTTTCCGTCAGCATGCTTATATCGGCTTGACCCGAATGTCATGCTAACCTCGCCGCCATGATGAAGATCGACAAAGCCCCCGTGCCCCTGATCGTCCCTGACACGGCCGACCCGCGCCTGACCCAGAGCGTGGCCGGGACCGACCAGACCGGCACCAGGGTCGAGATCAAGGTGCCGATGGAGCGGCCGCTGACGCTCTACCTGAATTCCCAGGAGATCGTCACCATGATGACGATCGGCGATTACCCCGAATATCTGGCGCTCGGCTACCTGCTGAACCAGAACATGCTGAAATATAATGACGTGGTCACGGAGGTCGAATACGACGACGACCTCCAGGTGGTCGTGGTGCGCACCACGCACCACACCAATTTCGAGGCCAAGCTGAAGAAGCGCACGCAGACCTCGGGCTGTGCGCAGGGCACCGCCTTCGGCGATCTGCTCGAGGCGGTCGAAAGCGTCGCACTGCCGAAGGCCGAGCTGCGCACCTCCTGGCTTTACCAGATGACGCAGACCATCAACACGATGCCCTCGCTCTATCTGGAGGCCGGGGCGATCCACGGCTGTGTGCTGTGCAAGGAAGGCACCCCGCTTTGCTACACCGAAGACGTCGGCCGCCACAACGCCGTCGACAAGATCGCGGGCTGGATGTACCGCCACGGTGTCGATGCTAGCGACAAGATCCTCTACACCACGGGGCGGCTCACCTCGGAGATGGTGATCAAGACGGTCCGCATGGGAATTCCGATCCTGGTGTCGCGCTCCGGCTTCACCGCCTGGGGCGTCGATCTCGCAAGACAGGTCGGGCTGACGCTGGTCGGACGCACCCGCGGCAAACGCTTCATCGTCCTCGCGGGCGAGGAACGCATCGTCTACGACCAGGACCTCGCTTACGTCGAGGAAGAGTCGGCGAAGCACAAGCGCAAGGGTGAAGCTGGTGACGACTGAGATTTTGCCGACGCAAGGCGTGCTGCTCGCCGGCGGCCTGGCGCGGCGCATGGGCGGTGGCGATAAGCCGATGCGCACGATCGGCGGTCGCACCATCCTGGCGCGCGTGATCGCGCGCCTTTCGCCCCAGTGCAGCGGACTGATCCTCAACGCGAACGGCGATCCCGCGCGTTTCGCCGCATTCGGCCTGCAGGTCGTCGCCGACGACGTGCCCGGCTTTCCCGGTCCGCTCGCGGGCATCCTCGCCGCGCTCGACTGGACCGCGGCGAACCGGCCGGGCGTCGAATGGGTGCTCAGCGCCGCCGGCGACTGCCCGTTCCTGCCGCGCGATCTGGTCGCGCGCCTGCATGAAGCGCGAAAACGGGAGAGCGCTCAGCTCGCGGTGGCGGCATCAGGCGAGCAGTCCCATCCCGTGATCGGCCTGTGGCGCGTCGGCTTGCGCGACGAGCTCAGGCACGCACTGGTCGTCGAGGACCTCCGCAAGATCGACCGCTGGACCGCGCGCTATCCGCTCGCGACGGTGACGTGGCCAACCGAGCCGCTAGATCCGTTCTTCAACGCCAATACGGTCGAGGATATCGCCGACGCCGAACGGCTGGCGGCGCTGGATGATGCATCCTAAGGCGTTGCCTGTTCATGGCCTTGAGCTCCTGGCTATGAACCGGACCTAAGAAGCGAACGACCAATGATTGGGACGTTGCCCCGGATGAGCCATGGCCGACTCGCTCTTGGAAGTCATTTTCGATGTTGTCGATATCGCGTTCGATGTTTCGGACGCAATCGATCGCACGAAGCAGCTGGGCAAGCCCGACACCGTGGAAGTCCCGCCGGACCCGAAACCGTTGTCGGCCGCCGCCCAGCGTGCGCTCGCCGAAGCCGAGGAACGGGAGCGCAAACGCGGTCAGTCCGATCAAGCCGCCAGCCGCACCGACCAGGCATCGTAGCTGCAGACCCAGCCGGTATCAGTCCGCTCCTTCAGCCGAATATTTGATGCGCGAGGACTCTGCGCCGTCGCTACGCAGGCCGGAATCCCGCCCGCTCCAGCGCGGCGCGCGCCTCATTCGAGCCAAGCGCATCGAGAAACGCCTGCACCGCCGGCCGGTCTTTGCGCGCCGTGACCAGCGCGAAGTCATAATGCTCTTCCGCGAACGGAATGAAACCGAGGCAGGCCGCTTGGGCGACCGGCGCAATGGTCATGCCCCAGTCGGCACGGTGCTGCGCAACAGCTGCCGCAACTGCATTGTGCGACCGCGGCTGGTTCCAGTAGCCTTCCGGGCGCGCACCGCCGAGCAGCCGGTCGATCAGGATGCGCGTGCCGGCGCCCTGGTTGCGGTTGACCATGATGCAGGCGGGATCAGCGAGAGCAGCGGCGACGGCCTCCTTCGCACCGAGGCCCTCGAAACGCCTGTCGTCCGTGCGGAAGACGATGCCCTGCATCCGACGCCAGCCCGGTACGAGCTCGAGCCCCTCGACGAGATAGGGCGAGTTGTAGGTCTCGCTCTTGTCATCGAACAGATGGATCGGCGCCAAATCGCATTCACCGCGCTTTGCGGCCGCGAGTCCACCGAGGCTGCCGACGGCAATCGAGCGCACGGCCAGGCCGGCATGCGCGAGCTGGGCGGTGACGAGATCGAGGCCGGTGCAATGGCTGCCGACGATGACGAGATCGGGCACGCGCACATGCGGCGTGAACAGCGTCACCTCGGCTTCGGTCCCGGCCGGCATCTGGTCGGCGAGTGCGTCGATGCGCAGGAAACCATCGGCCTGAGCGAAGGACGTGATCGCACCAGACCCCTTGCCGGAGGGGTAGGCGATCAGGCCGTCCCTGCCCTCGACCAGCGACACCATGACGAACTCGGTGCGGCCGAGCTCGGACGCAATGCGCACCGGCACGGTCGCGTTCACCTTGGCATCCGAGCGCGGCGGCAAGCCAGCCAGCTTGCGCAGCACCGGCACGATCATGTCGTGGAAGGTAAACATCGCCGAGGTCGGAAAGCCCGGCAGGATCACCACCGGCTTGCCGTCGCACACCGCAAGGCACAACGGCTTGCCAGGCTTGAGCGCAACGCCATGCGCGATGATGCCGGGCTGGCCGAGCCGGCCGATGATGCGATGCGATAAGTCGCCCGCGCCTTTCGAGGTGCCGCCCGACAGGACCAGCATGTCGGCGTCCGCCAGCGCGCGGCGCATCGCGGCCTCGAGCCTGGCTTCATCGTCGGGAATGGCGCCGAGGAAGACCGCTTCGCCGCCGTTCTCGTCGATCGCAGCGGTGACGATGGCGCCGTTGGTGTCGTAGATCGCGGCGGGCGGAAGAGCCCCGCCGGGTTGGACCAGCTCGTCACCGGTGGAGATCACGGCGACACGCGGCCTGCGCGCGACGGTCACCCCGGCGACGCCGCAAGCCGCGAGCATGCCGATCTCGCGCGAGCCGATGATCGTGCCGGCACGCAGCAGCGCCTCGCCGCGCGCAATGTCGGATCCGGCGTACGACACGAATTGCCCGGGCGAGACCGCCCGACGCACGTCGATCGCATCAAGGCCAACCGGCTGGGTGTGCTCGACCATGACGACCGCGTCGGCGCCACGCGGCAACGGACCGCCGGTGGCGATCGGCGTTGCGGTTCCCGCTGCCACCTGGAGCGTCGGCGCGGTGCCGCAGTGGATGGTCTCGCCGTTCAGCGTGAGGCGCCGAGGAGCGCCTTCGCCAGCCGCCGCAAGGTCTGCCGAGCGCACGGCAAAACCGTCGACATTGGAGCGATCGAAAGGGGGAACGTCGATCGGCGCAGTGATGTCTTCAGCGAGCGCCACGCCGAGCGCATCGCCGAGCTTGCGCTTTTCGCTCGGAACGGCGCGCGGGAACAACGCGGCCTCGAAGCGCGCCAGGGCCTCCTCGCGCGAGAGGATCTTGAGGAACTGCTCCTGTTCGAGCGCGCTGCGGATTTGCGATTGCGGGTTCATCGACATGCCAAAACCCATATCATTCCCACATTAGATAGGCATCGACCGGCACGCCTGCCGCAAATCCCTCGTGGCTGTCAGGAATGAGCAGCCATGCATCCGCACCGGCAATGGCGTGGAGCGGCCATTCGCCCACGGCGAGCGGCGTCCAGCCGTGATGTTCCCTGGCCAGCAAAGCGATCTCGACGATGCCGACGCTGGACGCGATTTTTCGCGCAAGCGGCAGGCTCACCTGCCGGCGCGGCCGGCGCAGCGATAATCGGTCGATGAGCGGAAGCACGAGCGCGAGCCACACCGCCAGCGCATGATCCGGCGAGCCCGGCAAGGCGACGACGGGAACCTTTCCGAGCTTCGCGACCGCGGCGGTACGCCCGGGCTGAAGCGCAAGACCGTGGGCGATCACATGACCACGCTGAGCCAGCGCGGCGACGGCCGCATCGCCGCGGCCAACTCCGCTGCCGCCGACCGTCAGGATCAGATCGCAAGAGGATATATCCAGCGCATCGGCAATCGACACCGCATCACGCGCGCCGGCCTCATGCGTCTTCACATCCACTCCCGCGGCGCCCGCGATCGCGGCGATCATATGCATCGTTGCCGTTGCACCCGGCACGTTGACGATGCTCAGCCGGGGCCGACGCACGCCGAGCTTGTCCAAGCCGGCAACGCGCGCGAGCAGCAGATCGGCCGCGGCGACCGGTTGGCCCTCGGCGCCGGCCGGCGTGCGCGCCGCGATGTCGCTGCCGCCACGCCTGACGCCCTGCCCCGGCACGCCCTCCGCCAGCACCTGCACGAGCGGCCCCGATGGATCGACCGCGTCGGCATCGAGTACACAGTCGCAGCCGTCGGGCATCGCGTCACCGGCTTCGACCCACACGGGCGCTTGTGTCAACGGCAGCGGCGAATAAGAGGACGCGCCGACGAGATCGTTGGCGCAGAGCGCCCAGCCGTCCGCGGCGGCGATGTCGTGATGCGGATGGGCCGCAAGCAGCGGCGTGCCCGCCGCGATGCAGCCGGCCGCTTCGCTCAGCGGCAACTCCACCGGTGCGAGCGGTTCAAGCCCGCTCAGCAACGCGGCGAGCGCGGTGTCGAGCGGGGTCAGCGATGGCGGCAGGCGCTGGGTCATGCGCCATGGTGGACCATGCATCGCCCGGTTTGGCAACCACCGGCGATACCGCCGTCAACCGCCCGACCTATCCGCATTGGGGAAGAATAGCTGCTGCCCGTCGACCTTGTAGCCTGCGATCGCCGTCTGCCCCTCCGGCGAGGTCAGCCAATCGATGAAGGTCTGCGCGAGATCCTTCTTCACGTTCGGAAACTTCTCGGGGTTCACCAGCATCACGCCGTACTGATTGAGCAACCGCCGGTCGCCTTCGACGACGATATCGAGATCGCCGCGATCCCTGAAGGCGATCCAACTGCCGCGATCCGACAGCACATAAGCATTGGCGGCGCGCGCGGCGTCGAGCGCCGAGGCCATGCCCTGCCCGGCCTCGCGATACCAGGCGCCCTTGGCCCCGGCGATGTCGATGCCGGCGACGATCCAGAGCGCCAGCTCCGCAGCATGCGTGCCCGACCGATCGCCGCGCGTCACGAACGGCGCGCCCTTGGCCTCGATCGCCTTCAGCGCCGTCGCGATATCCTTGCCCTTGACGCCGGCGGGATCGTTCTTCGGCCCGATCAGCACATAGTCATTGTACATCACGTCGAAACGCTTCACGCCAAACCCGTCGGCGACGAATTTCTCCTCCTGCGGTCGCGCATGCATCAGCACGACGTCCGCCTCGCCTCTTCGCGGCCCGTCGAGCACCTCGTCGGCGCGCCGCGCGATCACCGTCACGTCGACGCCGGTCTTGTCGCGGAAGATCGGAAGCAGATAGTCGAGCAGACCGGACTCCTGCGTCGATGCGGTCGAGGCCAGCACGATTGCGCGGTCTTCCGCGGACGAGGCCGCAACGCCCGCGGTGAGGCCGCAGAAGAGCGCGAATGCAGCGGACAGGCGGCCCATGATCAGGTTCCCATTGGCTATGACGCGATCATGATGATGATCGATTGCGCCGCACTCGTGACGTGTTTGCGCGCTGCGACGCCCCATGCGAACAACAACAGATAGAATTTAAATCAAGCCACTACCGGCGGCAGGGCTTGGACCTAAGGCGGCAATCGCGCGGCTCGGGAAATTTCGGCAACGCAGATCGGCATGCCGATTGCCATCGCCGGCGATGAGCGCACGCTGCAGGATCATTCACCAAAGCAAAAGACGCGCGTGAGGATGTGTTGCAAAGCAGCGAGATGATCAGGCATGGTCCCGGAAGACGAGAATTGAAATGCAGAATTCCACCTGCGTCGAACGTCAAAAAGAAGCAAGAATTTGCATAGGAATGCAGGATGGAATTCCTGACGACCAGCGAAGCCGCCGACTATCTTCGGCTCGGCGAACGCAAGCTCTACGAACTCGTCACCACCGGCGCGATCCCCTGTACCAAGGTGACCGGGAAGTGGCTCTTCCCGCGCCACGAACTCGATCTCTGGGTGCTCTCTGGCCTCGCGCGTCCGGCCGGCATGCTGATCGCGGAGCCGCCGCCGGTCGTGGGCGGCAGCCAGGACGAGCTGCTGGATTGGAGCCTGCGCGAATCCGGCTCGGGCCTGGGATCGATGAGCGAGGGTAGCGTGCGCGGGCTCGAGCGCTTGCAGCGCAACGAGGTGATGGCGGCGGCGATACATTTCCACGGCCTGGATGCTTCCGACGATCTCACTGGGGATGCCAGTGTCGAAGCGCTGCGGGCCGCTCCGGATTTGCATGATGCGGTGCTAGTCGCGTTCGTGCGCCGCGAACAGGGTCTCGTGCTGCCGCAAGGCAATCCCAAGCATCTGCACGGCCTGACCGACGTGCTCGCGCTCGGCGCCCGGATGGCGATGCGGCAACAGGGCACGGGCGCGCAGATGCTGCTCGACGTGCTGCTGAAGCGCGCGGGCGCCACGACGCGGGATTTGCGCCGGGTCGAGACGCCGGCCCTCACCGGACCGGATCTCGCGGAACTGGTCCGCGCCGGCCAGGCCGATTGCGGCATCGCGACGCGCGCCGCCGCGCGTTCGGCCGGCCTCGATTTCGTGCCGCTGGTCTGGGAGAATTTTGACCTCGCGATGCGGCAGCGCAGCTATTTTCGCCCCGCCATGCAGGCCTTGATCGGATTTCTGAACGAGCGGCGGCTGCGCCAGCGCGCCGAGGAGCTGACCGGCTACGATCCCTCACCCGCAGGACAGATCCGCTTCGCAGCCTGACATTGACGCCCGCCCCAAAATAGTTGCAAAAGAAACCAATTCAGCCGGGCATACCCGGGGCAACACCGGCCAACGTGCCGGAACAGGGGAGGACAAGCATGAATCCAATCAGATTTGGACTGCCGGTCGCGGCCGCCTTGACGGCGGCGCTGCTGTCCGGTGCGGCATCGGCGCAGGTTTCCGACAACGTCGTCAAGATCGGCGTGCTCACCGACATGAACGGCCCGGCCTCTGCACCGACCGGCCAGGGCTCGGTGACGGCGGCGCAGATGGCGATCGACGATTTCGGCGGCACCGTGCTCGGCAAGCCGATCAGCGTCGTGGTCGGCGACCATCAGCTCAAGGCCGACATCGGCGCCTCGCTCGCGCGGCGCTGGTTCGACGTCGAGCAGGTCGACCTGATCGTCGACGTGCCGGTCTCGGCGGTCGGCCTCGCGGTGCAGAACATCGCCAACGAGAAGAAGCGGCTGTTCATCACCCACTCCACCGGCACCGCCGATTTCCACGGCAAGTTCTGCTCGCCTTACGCGATCCAGTGGGTGTTCGACACCCGCGCGCTCGCGGTCGGCACCGCGGACGCCGTGGTCAAGCGCGGCGGCGACAGCTGGTTCTTCATCACCGACGATTACGCCTTCGGCCATTCGCTGGAGCGCGACGCTTCCGCGGTGGTCACCGCCAATGGCGGCAAGGTGCTGGGCTCGGTGCGGCCGCCGCTGGCGACGCCTGACCTCTCCTCCTTCGTGCTGCAGGCGCAGGCCTCCAAGGCCAAGATCATCGGCATCGCGGCCGGACCGCCCAACAACATGAACGAGATCAAGACCGGCTCGGAGTTCGGCGTGTTCAAGGGCGGCCAGCAGATGGCGGCGCTGCTGGCGCTGATCACCGACATCCACGGCCTCGGCCTGCAGGCGGCGCAAGGCCTGCTGCTGACCACGTCATTCTATTGGGACATGGATGACAAGACCCGCGAATGGTCGAAGCGCTATTTCGCCAAGATGAACAAGATGCCGTCGATGTGGCAGGCCGGCGTCTATTCATCCGTGATGCACTATCTCAACGCCATCAAGGAATCCGGCACCGACGATCCGCTCAAGGTCGCAGCCAAGATGCGCGAAAAGCCGATCGAGGATTTCTTCTCCCGCAACGGCAAGCTGCGGGAGGACAATCTGATGGTCCACGACCTCTGGCTGGTGCAGGTGAAGACGCCGGAGGAGAGCAAATATCCGTGGGACTATTACAAGATCCTCACGACCATCTCGGGCGACAAGGCGTTCGGTCCGCCGGACCCGGCATGTGCGATGGTGAAGAAGTGACCGGCAACGCAAGCTAGCTGCAACGTCATGGCCGGGCTTGTCCCGGCCATCTACGTCTAGCCGCGCAGACAGAAGAACGTGGATGCCCGGGACAAGCCCGGGCATGACGAGCGCGGGTGTGGTCGCGAGCTACTTCATAACTCCAATCTCGCGGAAGTACTTTGCGACTCCCGGATGAATTAGCTCCGGCCTCGGCGCTGCGGCAACCGTGTTCGACGCCGTGGTCTCGCAGGCCTGCGCGAGCTTCTTGCAGAAATTCGTCTCGACGCCGTGCAGCGTCTTCGCCAGGCGATAGGCAATTTCGTCGGGCAGATCCTCGCGCGTCAGCACAAAGCTCCAGGACCCGAGCGAGGCGATCGGCGCGGACTGGTTCGGATAGCTATTGGCCGGCACCAGCAACGGCTTCAGAAAGGAATGCTTGGCGCGGATGCGCGTCATCTCTTCAACATCAGGCGCGATGAAGCGCGCGCCTGACGCGCTCGATGCGACCGCGGCAAAGCCGGGCCAGCCGATGCCGGCGCCCCAGAGCGCGGCGACGCGGCCGTCCTCGACCATCGCGGGACCGTCGCCGGCGCGATCGAGATAGATGGCCTTGAAGTCCTCATCCTGCCTCAGCCCGAGGCCATCCAGCACATAGCGCGCCAGGATCGGCAGGCCCGAGCCCTTGGCGCCGAACGCCACGGGCTGACCGACGAGATCGCGGATCGTCTTGTAGGGACTGTCCGCGCGCACCACGAACATGCCGGGGTTGGAATAGATCGCCGTGAGTATCTTCAGCCGAACCGGCGCACGCCCGATGCCGGCAAAGGCCTCATAGGCCGGCTCGCCTGCGACCAGCGCGAGATCGAGCTCGCCCTTCTCCAGCAGCGGAATGTTCTCGTTGCTGCCCTTGGTGTTGCGCGGGGCGATGGAGATTTGCGGATCGGCCGCGTTCATCACTTCGGCAAAGGCGTTGCCATAGAGTGGGAAGCCGCCGCCGGGCGTCGCGGTGCCCAAGCTGATCGTCGTGGTCGGAATGGCCGTGCCTCCGGTTTGAGCAGCAGCGGGGCTGGCGAGCAGCACTGCAGCAAGAGCGATCATCGCGAATCTCATGGTCATTCCCGGCGGGCCTGCGTCAACACCGACTTGCGGCGATGTAGGCAGGGAGCGGATTTTGTGAAAGCATATCGCCCAACGACAATAGAACAATGGGAGGCGTCATGTTGCGAATTTTGCGGTGCGGTTTTTTTGGGCTCGCAGTCCTCACAGGTCTTTTCAGCGCCACGCCTCCCTCCTCCGCCGCCTATCCCGACCGCCCCGTGCACTGGCTGATTGGATTTGCCGCCGGTGGCCCGGTCGACATCGTGGCGCGGATCATGGCGCAGTGGCTGTCGGACCGTCTCGGCCAGCAATTCATCGTCGAGAACCGCACGGGCTCCGGCGGCAACATCGCTGCCGCCGCCGCGATCAACTCGCCGGCCGACGGCTACACGTTGCTGTTCGTCGCGCCCAACAACGCGATCTCGACCTCGCTCTACAAGAAGCTGCCGTTCGACTTCATCCGCGACACCGTGCCGGTGGCCAGCATCATGCAGCTCACCAACATGCTGGTCGTCTCCAACGCGTTCCCCGCGAAGACGGTTCAGGAGTTCGTCGACTACTGCAAGGCCAATCCCGGCAAGATCTCCTTTGCCTCATCCGGCAACGGCACCTCGGTGCACATGTCGGCCGAGCTGTTCAAGGTGCTGACCAAGTGCGACATGGTGCACGTGCCCTATCGCGGCTCCGCCATCGCCTTCCCCGACATCATCTCCAACAAGGTGCAGCTGATCTTCGACAATCTGCCTTCGGCCATGGAGCAGGTGAAGGGCGGCAATGTCCGCGCGCTGGGCGTGACCTCGCCGCAGCGCTGGCCGAGCGTGCCCGACGTACCCGCGATCGCCGAGACCGTGCCGGGCTTCGAATCGGTCGGCTTCTACGGCATCTCCGCGCCGAAGGGCACCCCAAGCGAGGTGATCGAGACCCTCAACAAGGCCGTCGGCGAAGCGCTGAAAGACCCGAAGCTGGTGGCGCGCCTCACTGAAGTCGGCGGCATCCCCAAGCCGATGACGCCGGCCGAGTTCGGCAAGCTGGTCAATGATGAGACGGAGAAGTGGCGCAAGGTGGTGGAGTTCGCCGGGGTCTCGGTGGACTAGCGGCAGCTCAGCGGCGAGCCGGCAGGACATCGGAGGGGACCCCGGAGGCCCCCTCCATCAAATATCGCAAAACAACCCCATGCACAGTAGACGAGTCTAATAATTTCAATGGGTTACGGGGGACAAAAAGCGGCCCGCCGCGGGGCGTTTGCTCCGTCGGGCAAAACAGGGGATATACAGACATCGTCATCAAATTCGGTTATCCGAAACTGCGCGCCCGGCGTTCTCGCGAGCCAGAGCCAGCATTGCACCCCCGCCCCCATCCCTGTAAACGAACCGCGCACCGTTGCCGGCCGCGCGTTCCCGCGAGCCGTCTCGCGGCGGGGCCTGTAGCTCAATGGTTAGAGCCGGCCGCTCATAACGGTCTGGTTGCAGGTTCGAGTCCTGCCGGGCCCACCACGCTTCGCCCTGCGGGCTACGCGCGGCACAGCCACGCAACGACCGAAGGGCGAACGGTCCGGCGTAGCTGGAGCAAAGCGGACGCGAAGACGGACTTCGGCCGCGAGCTTCGGCCCGGCAAGCCAGCGCCACACATCAAGAGCGAAGCGAGTGAAGGCTGCCGCGCCGCCGGCTGATCAGAGATAGCCCTACTCGGCAGCCATTGCTGTTCGCAACTCCGGTTTGTCCGTCGCGCTCACAGGGATCTCATCCGCAGTCGGCTTGATGCGGAACCACGCGGCATACAGCGCAGGAAGGAAGAGCAGGATCAACACCGTGCCGACTGCCGTGCCGCCGATCAAGGTATAGGCCATCGATCCCCAGAAGACGGAGTGTGTGAGGGGGATGAACGCGAGTACGGCCGCAAGTGCGGTCAGGATCACGGGCCTCGTGCGTTGCACCGTGGCTTCGATGACGGCGTGGTAGTCGTCGAGGCCCGCCGCGCGGTTCTCCTTGATCTGTTCGGTCAGGATCAGGGTATTGCGCATCAGTATCCCGGCCAGTCCGATCAGTCCCAGAATCGCGTTGAATCCGAAGGGCTGGTTGAAGATCAGCAACGCAGGCACGACGCCGACGAGACCAAGCGGTGCTGTCAGCATGACGAGGGCCATCATCGAGAATGATCTGACCTGAAGCATGATGACGATCAGCGTTGCGGCGATCATGGCGGGAAAGACGGTCGCGAGCGCGTCATTGGCCTTCGTGGCCTCCTCGATCGAGCCGCCGGTCTCGATGCGATAGCCGGCCGGAAGCGATGCGATCAGCGGCTGGAGGGCTTTCACGATGTCCTTGGAGACCTCGGGAGGCTGCGTCGCCTCATTGATGTCCGAACGAATCGTGACGACCGGCGTGCGATCGCGGCGCTTCAGGATCGGCTCTTCGAGCTGGACTTCCGAATGGCCGATCTGGTCGAGCGGAATCAGACGGCCGTCTCGGCTCGTCAGTGAGAAGTCGGCCAACCGTGTCGGATCCAGCCGCTCACCGCCGGCGCTGCGCGCCACGATCGGGACATTGCGAATGTCCTCGCGGACCTGCGTGACGGCGATGCCAGTGAGGAGGAACTGGAGCTGCCGCCCGACTTCCGCCGGCGAGAGGCCGATGAGGTTCAGCCGATCCTGATCTGGAATGAAGCGGAGCACGGGTGTGCGATTGCCCCAATCCCGATTGGCTTGTCGCACGTCGGGAACGCCCCGCATGACCTCGACGGCTTTTTCAGAGAGCGCGTACAATTTCGCGGGATCGGGGCCCATCACCCGAAACTCCACCGGGAACGGCGTGTAGGGTCCGAAGACGAGCTGGGTGACGCGCACACGCGCTTCCCGGGCAAGGCCGTGTGATACCGCCTCCCGGAGCCGCTGCTTCAAAGCCTCGCGCGCCTCGGCGTCTGGCGTCAGCACGACGATCTTGGCAAAGGCCGGATCGGGGAGCTCCGGCGCCATCGCGAAGAAGAAGCGGGGCGCGCCCTGACCGACATAGCTGGTCACGATCTTCGCCTCGGGTTGATCATGCAGCCAGCGTTCGAGCTTCTCGACGGCGGCGGTCGTCGTCTCGATGCTGGTGCCTTCCGGCAGGCGAACCTCCACGAGAACCTCGGGGCGATCCGACGTCGGGAAAAACTGCTGCTTGACCGCGCCCATGCCGAGGCCGGACAGCGCGAAAGCGATCACGACGAGGCTGCAGGTCAGGAACTTGTGGCGCACGGCCGAGGTGATGACCCGCCGCAAGCGCCGGTAGTTCGGCGTGTCGTAGATCGCGTGGTGGCCGCCCTCGATAGGCTTGATCGCGGGCAGCATCTTGACACCAAGGTAAGGCGTGAAGATCACCGCGACGATCCAGGAGACGATGAGAGCGAACCCGACGACCCAGAAGATGTTGCCGGCATATTCGCCGGCGGTCGAGCGCGCGAACCCCACCGGCAGGAACCCCGCGATCGTCACGAGTGTGCCCGAGAGCATCGGCGCCGCAGTGTGGCTCCATGCGTAGGCCGCCGCACTGAGGCGGTCCATCCCCTCTTCCATTTTCACCACCATCACCTCGATGGCGATGATGGCATCGTCCACGAGCAGGCCAAGCGCGAGGATGAGAGCACCGAGCGTGATGCGATCGAAGAATCGGCCCGTTTCCAGCATGATGAGAAACACGACGGCCAGCGTCAGAGGGACTGCGGCGGCCACGACGATTCCCACGCGCCAGCCGAGGCTGAGCAGGCTGACCAGCAGCACCACAGCGAGCGCCATTGCGAATTTGATCATGAACTCGTCGACCGCGGAGGTGATGTTCACGGCCTGATCGGTCACCTTGTCGAGCGTCATCCCGAGCGGCAGTGTCCGCGCCAGGGCTGCGGACCTCTCTTCCAACGCCTTGCCGAGCGCCAGACCGTTCCAGCCCTCCTGCATCACTGCCGCGAGCATGATCGTGGGCTCGCCCTGGTGCCGGATGATGTAGGTGGGAGGATCCTCGTAGCCGCGACGAACCTCGGCGATGTCGGACAGCTTCAAGGTTCGTCCCGCAGCGACGATCGGCGTGTCGGCGATCGCCTGCACGCTGTCGTAACCGCCGTCGACCCGGATGAAGACCTGTGGCCCGCTCGTGTCGATCGAACCTGCCGGGGTCACCGTATTCTGCCGCTGCAAGGCGGCAACGATATCCTGTGCCGACACGCCGAGCGTTGCCAGCTTGGGATAGGAAAACTCCACGAAGATCTGCTCGGGACGTTCGCCGAAGATATTGATCTTCTTGACGCCGGGCACATGCAGCAGGTCCTGGCGGATCACCTCCGCCTTCCTGGCGAGCTCACGCATCGGCATGCCCTTCGCCTTGAGGGCGTAGAGCGCGAAGCTCACGTCCGAATATTCATCGTTGACGAAGGGGCCGAGCACGCCGGCCGGCAGCTTGCGGGCTTCATCTCCGAGCTTCTTGCGAGCCTGATAAAACTCTTCCTGGACGCTCGATGGCGGCGTGCTGTCCTTCAGCGTCACCGTCATGTACGCATAACCCGGCCGCGTCGTCGTCTCCACCCGGTCGTACCAGGTCAGCTCCTGAATCCGCTTCTCCAGGGGTTCGGCGACCTGGTCCTGCATCTCGCGTGCCGTCGCACCCGGCCACACCGTCGTGACCGTCAGGGTCTTGATGGTGAAGGACGGGTCCTCGGCCCGCCCGAGCATGAAGAAGGCGTAGGCGCCTGCTGCCGCCAGCAGAATGATAAAGAACAGGGTGACGGCCCGCTCGCGAACGGCGACCGCGGAGAGATTGAAGCTCATCATTTGCTCCCGCCGTCGGAGGCGGTCCTGACGCGAGCGCCCTCGTGCAGGAGGTGAGCGCCGAGCGAAACAATGGGATCAGCTGAGCTTGATCCAGAGATAATGGCCGCTTCGCTGGTCACGCGCAGAAGCTTGATGGGGCGAAAGTGTACGGTCGAGCTGCCGCTGTCGAACACCCAGACGCCCGTTGTCCTGCCGTCATCGAGCACGGCGCCCAGCGGCACCTGGACTTCCGGCTGACTGTCCTGGCTTGCGAGCCGAATGGTGACTGTCGCGCCGAGCGGTGCTGCCGCCGCCTCGCCGCCGAGCACGTAGCGGGCCTCGTAAGTCCGGGTCTGCGCGTCGGCAGAGTTCGACAATTGGCGCAGATGCGCCGCGTAGCGGCGTCCATCGCTTCCATACAGGCTGGCCTCGGCGAACGAGCCGATCGCCGGCCGGATCGTTTCGGGAAGCGCCACCACGGCTTCGCGAGGCCCGGACTGCGCAAGCCGAACGACCGCCTGGCCGGCCGAGACCACTTGGCCGGGCTCGCCAAGCGTTTGGGTGACCGTGCCGTCCGCGTCTGCCACCAGGATGGAATAGGTCGCCTGGTTCTCGGCGACCCCTGCCTCGGCTTCGGCCGCGGCGAGCTGCGCCTTGGCTGTATCCGAGGCGGCCTTCGCCTGCTCGTAGCGCTGCTTGGACGTCCATCCGTCGTTGACCAGGTTGGCATATCGCCGCTCATCGGCATCCGTCTGCACGACTACCGCGCGAGCCGCGGCCACGGCGTTACGCTTCGCCGCAAGCGCAAGGCGGAGGTCGGTCTCGTCGATCCGCATGAGAGGCTGCCCGGCTTTGACCTGCTCGCCGACATTCACCAGCCGCTCGACGATCTTGCCGGCGACGCGAAAGCCGAGATTGCTCTCCACCCGCGCGCCGATGGTGCCTGTGAACCCGCGCTCGGAGCCGTTCACCCGCGCGGCCTTCACCAAGCTGACCATCGGCGGCTCCTGCCTCGGGTCGCTCACGGCAGAGGCCTTTGGGGTGAAAATGCCGAGACTGACGAATGTGGCCACCCCCGCCGGGATCATAATACCGGCCAAAACGGCAGTTCCCCTTTTCATGACAGTCTCCTGTGCGATTTAGATTTCGTTCGAACTCTATATCGAATTAGAGGTCGACCACAATCTAAATTTGGCGACCTGACGGGAACGTGATCTCAGGAAATCACCGGTCCAGCTGCAACTGCCCACTTGATAGATGTCATTCGACATCTATATTGGACATAGATTTCGACTGAAATCCAAATGGAGGAGAACGATGCGCGTCAGTCGCGTTCAAGCCGCGGAGAACCGCCAAACCGTGATCAATGTGGCAAGTCGCCTCTTCAGGGATCGCGGCTTTGACGGCATTGGCCTCAAGGATCTGATGGAGGGGGCCGGGCTCACCCAGGGCGCCTTCTACAAGCAGTTCGCGTCCAAGGAGGACTTGGCGGTCGAGGCATCCAAGCGCGCGTTGGAGAGCGCTTCCGGCCGATGGTCGGACGCGGCCGCGCGCAATCCTGACGATCCGCTCAGCGCAGTGATCGGATTCTATCTCAGTGCAGATCATCGCGAAGAGAGAATGGACGGCTGTCCGATCGTGGCCCTCGGCGCGGACGCCGCCCGGCAGGGTCCCGACGTCAAGGCCGAGTTCGAAGCGGGCATCAAGGCCCATCTCGACGTGCTCGGCCGCTTCATCGCCAAGGACGGCGACCAGGGGTCCAGAGACAAGGCCATGGCCATTCTCGCGACGATGGTCGGCGCCGTGACGCTGGCGCGCGCGGTCAACGACACCGACCTCGCACGAGCCCTTCTGGATGCCGCAGCCGCGCTGGTCCGTGAAGCCGCCGCCGCTTGAACGACCGCCCCCTCGAAACTTGGAGAGATCGGATGCTTGACGTGAGCGAAGCCGGGCCGAGTTTGCTCAAATTATCGGAGAGGCTCAGTGTGCGTTTTCACAAGACCGGCAGCGGGCCTCCGCTACTCCTCGTCCATACGATCCGGACGCAGCTCGAGTATTTCCGCAGCCTCGCGCCTCTCCTCGCCCGGTCGCACACGGTGTACGCCATCGATCTGCCCGGCCACGGACACTCACCGATCGATCCGGGCGCGAGCTTCAACGAGCCCTATTTCAGGCAGGCGGTCATCCGCTTCATTGAGGCGCTAGACCTCTCGGATATAACGCTCGTCGGCGAGTCGATCGGGGGCGCATTGGTCCTCACGGTGGCGGCCTCCCTCCCACACCGCGTAAAGCGGGTCTATGCAATCAACCCCTACGACTACGAAACTCGCTATGGGGACGGAATTCGACGGGGCAATTGGCTCGCGAACTTCATTATCGGAAGTCTGCAGATCCCGGTGCTCGGGGCGATCAACGCGTCGCTCGAAAACAAGATCGTTCTCGGCAAGATCATGGGTGGTGGATACCACGACCCGCGCAAGCTGCCGGCCGATCTGCTCGCCGAGTTCGACAAGGTGGCCCACCGCCCGGGATACAAGCGGGCCGCACGCAAGGTGTTGGCGGGCTGGCGATCCTGGAGCACGGCCCGCGACTACTATCGGCAGATCTCGGCGCCGGTGACGCTCATCTATGGCGACAGCGATTGGTCTCGGCCCGACGAGCGCGAGCGCACACGGTCTCTCATTCCCAACTCGCAGGTGGTGACGCTCAGGAATACCGGCCACTTCTCGGCTGTCGAGAATCCGTCGGAGCTGGCTCGGGCGATATTGGCCGCGGAATGAGTGCATGATCAAGCAGAGCACGCTCCTCCAACAGAAGGAGGCGAAGTGCGGCCAATATGCTATCCTCCCCCCTAGGCCACCAACGGAGACAACCCATGCCAACCAGCGTCAAGCAAATGCTCGAAGCCGCCAACGCGGCGGTGCCCAAGATTACGTCGGAACAGGCCACTGACATGATCAAGAGCGGCAACACGCTGGTCGTCGACGTTCGCGATGCGCCGGAGGTGGCGGCCAGTGGCAAGATCGCAGGGGCCGTGAATGTCTCGCGGGGGATGCTGGAGTTTCGCGCGGATCCGGAGTTGCCTTCCCACGACAAGGCGTTCGACAAGAGCAAGAGCGTCATTCTCTACTGCGCGTCCGGCGGCCGGTCGGCGCTGGCCGGCAAGTTGCTGAAGGATTTGGGCTACGAGAAGGTCTACAACCTCGGCGGCTTCAAGGACTGGACGGGCGCCGTCGAGAAATAGGACGCGCGGGCCGGTCTGCAGGGGCTCGTTGCCGCCGAACGCCATCGCCGGCGGCTCGGCGCGCGATCCTCCTATTCGATCGACGTCATCTGCCGCCGGCGCAGCTCGGACGGGCTGTGGCCGAACTTCCTGCGAAACACCGTGCTGAAGTGCGACGAGCTGCTGAAGCCGAGGCGATAGGCGATCTCGGTCACCGACAGCGCGCGCAGCTCCGGGCGCATCAGCGCGTCGTAGCAACGCTGCAGGCGGCGGTTCAGGATCCATTCGGACACCGACATCTCGGTCGAACGAAACAGGTAATGCAGATGCCGGAGCGAGACGCCGTTGTTCCTGGCAATCTTCTCCAGCGACAGATCCGGATCGGTCAGATGCTCCTCGATCCAGCCCTTGACCGAGCGCAGGCGCGCGTTCCGCGCCGTCGCGTCTTCCGAGAACTCGTCCTTGTCGCCCATGTCCAGCGCGAGCGCCAGCACGTCCATCAACTCATGACCAAGCCGGGTTCGCGCCGTCTCCTCCAGGCTCGAGGCCTCCGATGCCAGCAGCGCGCAGAATTCGGCGGCGATCCGGCCCAGACCCCGCCCCGTCGCAATTGTCGCCGCCGACGGCATCTTTCCTTCGGCGAAGCGCGATGAAAATTCCTTGCGCGGAATCTCCAGATACAATGACCGGAATTGGTTCGAGCATTCGAGATCGTAGGCGTCGGAGGCCGAGAAGATCGCACCAACGCCCGGGCTGGTCACCAGGGTCTGGCCGGCCTGGAGCACGTCCATGCTGCCCTGTTGCAGAAACTGGACGTAGTAACAATCCTTGTCGAGCTTTGCGATGTGCCGGTCGCGCCGCGATATCCGCTGCTCCGACAGGAAGACGTCGCTCATCGTGACCGAGCCAAATTGCGCCTCGCGGATAAAGCCCTGGTAGTCGGCCGGCTTTACCGCGTTCACGTCGACATGAACATAGTGGTCGCAGATCGCATCTTGCCAAGCTGCGAAGCGCTTGGCGGGGTCTAGCTCCTCGGTCGTAAACACGAGATCCATGGTGGCCCGTTGCAGCGAGGTCTGGCTGTGCAGCGCACAAAAGCTGCCGGCCGATCTTAGGTTCCTGTCAGCTTCGCGCAAGACTCTTTGCGCGCCAACGCAAAAGGTTTGCGCGTTCAAGCAAGCCGCCTTGAGGCTCCTCGCTTATCAAGCGCAAAACAAATCTTGGGACGGGGGGAGGCAAGCGCGCGCCGAGACGGCGATCCCGCGCGCGCGATGCCGATCCCAGGGATGGCAAGCGATGAAGCGCGTTCGGATCAGCCAACAGGAGATCGTGTTTGCGGTCTTCGCTGCACTTTTCCTGACCTTCTCGGTCTTCCTCAGCGGCTTTCTCTCCGCCGACAACATGCTGACATTGCTGCAGAACGTGGCGGTGCTCGGCATCCTTGGCCTCGCCATGGCAATCGTCGTGATCGGCCGCGGCATCGACCTGTCGCTGATCGCCGCACTCGCGGTCCCCGGCGGCCTCGTGCTGCAGATGGTGCAGAATGGGCATTCGCTGCCGGCCTCGCTGCTCACCGCCGGCCTGCTGTCGATCGCGATCGGGCTCGTCAACGGCTGGCTCATCGCCTATGCGGAAGTGCCGCCCTTGTTCGCGACGCTGGCGACCGGCCTGTTCGTCGCCGGTCTCGGCCAGGCCGCCCTCTTCCAGCTCGACGTCGTGCAATGGAGCGACGGCATGGCCGGGTTCGAGCGGCTCGGCCAGGGCAGCATCCTCGGCATCCCCACCTCGATCGTCATGTTCGCGATCGCCTGCGTCGTGGTTTTCATCCTGCTGCGCAAGACGCGCTGGGGCGCCTACATCTACGCGATCGGCGACAACCCGTTCGCCGCGCGCGTCACCGGCATCCCGTCGCGGCCCATCATCGTGCTGCAATACGTCCTTGCGGCGCTGATCGGCTGCTTTGCCGGCCTCGTGCTGGCGGCGTCCGTCAACTCCATGCCGACCCGGATCTTCAATTCGACGCTGATCTACGACGTCATCCTTGTCGTCGTGCTCGGGGGCATCGGCCTGTCGGGCGGACGCGGCGGGGTCGTCAACGTCATCATCGGCACGCTCCTGATCGGAACGATGCTGAACGGAATGACGATCCTCAACGTCCCCTATGCCGGTCAGAACCTCATCAAGGGCCTCGTGCTCCTGGTCGCGGTCATCACGGACACGCTGCTCAACCCACGAAACGAAGAAACGGCCCAACAGGGCGACATCTGATCTGCCTGAAAAAAACGCGTATCCAACAAGGAGGAAGACAATGGCCTGCGTTCATAAATTCGCGCTTGGAAGCATCGCCGCATTGGCGCTTTCAGCCGGCGCCGCTCCGGCCCTTGCCCAGCAGGGCCTCGACGAGCCGTTCCAGAAGCCATTCCGGGAAGCGCTCGCCGGCAAGACGGTCGCCTACGTGCCGGTGGCGATGAACTTCGACCTGACCGAAGGCTGGTACGCCGGCCTCAAGAAGGAGCTCGAGCCGTTCGGCGTCAAGTTCGTGATTCGCGATCCCAACTGGAATACGAACGCCGGCGCGCAAGCCGTCACCTCGCTGATCTCGGAGAAGCCGGCGGTGATGGTGATCCACAATCCCGACGTCCAGACCTACGCCAAGCTGCTGCAGCGCGCCGAGAACGAAGGCATCTACGTCATCCAGATCAACATGGGCTCGGCCTATCGCAGCTCGGCCTTCGTCGGTGCCAACTGGATCGAGATCGGCGAGCGCCAGACCGAAGGCGTGGTGAAGGCCTGCCAGGGCAAATCGAACAAGATCGCCATCATCCAGGGCGCGCTCTCGGCGGCGGCCAGCGCCTACACGCTCAAGGGCGTCGAGAACATCCTCGCCAAGCATCCCGAGATCAAGGTCGTCTCCAGCCAGGCCGCCGATTGGGATGCCGCCAAGGCCAAGGCGATCACCCAGACGGTGCTGAAGCAGAATCCCGATCTCTGCGGCATCGTCGGCTTCTGGGACGGCATGGACATCGGCACCGCCGCCGCGATCAAGGAAGCCGGCCTGACCGGCAAGGTGTTCCTGGCGACCTCAGGCGGCGGCGAGCGCAAGGGGGCGTGCGAGCTCGTGAAGAACGGCTCGTTCGATCTCAACATGAGCTACGACGTCCCGACGCAGGCCGCGCAGATGGCCGGCACGATCAAATGGCTGTTGTCGTCGGGCGCCAAGCCGGGTTCGGTCAAGGGGTCCGAATACACAACGCTGATCCCGATCACGAAAGAAAACGCCGACACCCAGACGGCGTGCTGGAATCTCTCCGATCTCAAGAAGTGATCGCACACTAAAGCTGCGCGTTCCGTCGCTCCGGGTGCGGAACGCGCAACCTTGCTCATGGAATCAGCGGAAGGCAGATGCGCGAGACACTGACGAGGCTCCGATATCGCTACTGGCCGGACCATCTCCTCGGCGAGATCCTGTCCAAACGCTGGACCGAAACCGCCATCCCGGTGATCCTGCTGCTGATCGTCGGCTTCGCGCTCAGCCGCTCGCTCGAGCATTTCCTGTCCCCATCGAGCCTCGCCGACACGGCACGGCAGGCCGGCGAAATCGGCTTCATCGGTCTCGGCATGGCGCTGGTCGTCATCGTCGGCGGCATTGATCTCTCGGTCGGCTCGATCTTCGCCCTGACGGATTTCTGCGCGCTCTATCTGCTCGACGTGCTCAACTGGCCTGTCCCCGCCGTGGTGGTCGTCACCATGATCGTCGGCGGGCTGCTCGGCGCCGTCAACGGCGTGCTGATCGGCTATCTCAGGCTGCGCGCCTTCATCACCACGCTGATCACGCTGATCATCTATCGCTCGGCCTACGATCTGCTGATCCAGCGCTATTCCAACGCCATCGCGTCGGCTTTCCCGGACATTCCGTCCTGGGATTTCATCGGCGGCGGCAGCGTTTTCGGCATTCCCAGCGTCGCGCTGGTCTACATCGTCATCGCGATCTTCGGCCACGTCTTCCTGACGCGGCTGCGGCCGGGCTGGCACATCACCGCGATCGGCGGCTCGCGGCGCTCGGCCTACAATTCCGGCATTCCGGTCCGCCGCACCATCGCGCTCTGCTACGTCGCGAGCGGCGTGCTCACCAGCATCGGCGCGCTGTTCTTCGCGGCCCGGCTCGGCACGGTCGGCGGCGATATCGGCGTCGGTCTCGAGGTGATCGTGCTGACGGCAACCGTGCTCGGCGGCATCACGCTCGGCGGCGGCAAGGGGTCGGTCGTCAAATCCATGGTCGGCGTGCTCGTCGTCCTGCTCGTCACCAACGGCCTGACCGCCATGAATGCGCGCGGCGGCGTCAACCGCATGGCGCTGGCAACGATCCTGCTGGCGGCGGCGATGGTCGACATCCGTTGGCAGAAGAATCGCACCCGCATCATCAGCAAGGTCTATGTCGCCCCGACCTATCACGCGCTGCCGCCACCGCCGCCGACCGAGATCGGCAGCGGTGGGCCGTTCGAGCAGAACGACAAGCTGCGTGACGTCTCGCTGATCGGGCTCGGCCGGATCGAGGCGCCAGAGGACGTCATTCTCGACCGCAACGACGTGCTCTACGCGGGATCGCGGCACGGCGACATCATCCGCTTCTTCCCGCCGGACTACGAGCGGATGGAAGTGTTCGCACATATCGGCGGCCAGCCGCTCGGCATGGCGTTCGACAAAGAGGACAACCTTTATGTCTGCATCGGCGGCATGGGCCTCTATCGCATCAAGCCGGACGGCACCGTGGAGAAAGCCACCGACGAGACCAACCGCAGCATCTACTCCGTGAACGACGACAGCCGTCTCCGGCTTGCCGATGATCTCGACATCACAGACGACGGGTTGATCTTCTTCTCCGAAGCCACCGTCCGCTACGAGATGGACGAATGGCCAGTCGACGGGCTGGAAGCGCGCGGCAACGGCCGCATCATCTGCTACGACACCAAGACCGGCACCACCCACACCGCGCTACGTGGCCTCAAATTCCCGAACGGCGTCGCAGTCGCCAGCGACGGGCAATCCATCCTGTTCGCGGAAACGTTCGGTTGCTCGATCAAGCGCTATTGGTTCGCAGGTCCCAAGAAGGGCGACGTCGAGACCGTCATGGACAATCTGCCGGGCTATCCCGACAACATCAACCTTGCCTCGGACGGCAATTACTGGCTGGCGCTGGTCGGCATGCGCAGTCCGTCACTGGATCTCGCCTGGAAGATGCCGGGCTTCCGCCGGCGCATGGCCAAGCGCGTGCCGGTCGACGAATGGCTGTTTCCGAACATTAACACCGGCTGCGTCGTCAAGTTCAACGAGCAGGGCAAGATCCTGGAATCGTTCTGGGACCTCAAGGGCCTCAACCACCCCATGATCACCTCGATGCGGGAGCATCGCGGCTATCTCTATCTCGGCGGCATCGCCAACAACCGGATCGGCCGCTTCAAGCTCGACAATGCCGATCCCGACTTCGTTCAGTACGACAAGCGCTGGGGGAAGCCGTCGTGATGGTCGCTATCAGAGAATTCGCCAACCGCTTCCTCGGCCGCGGCGAGGCGGCTATCACCGTGCCGTCGTTCGACGGGGCGTTGAAGCCCAACCAGGCGCTCGAGCAGGCGGAGATCCTGCTCGAATGCGACGCGCCGGAGGATCTCGCCCCGGACGGCACCTCGCTGCTCATCGCCGATGGCGCGCGGCTGACGCGTTTGACCGGAAACTCTACAACGACGGTTCGCAGCTTCGAGCAGCCGATCTCCGCGCTGGCGTCCTTGCCCGGTGGTGGCCTTGCCGTCGCGCTCGGCGGCATGGAGGTCCGGCTCTACGACAACGCCACGGCCGAGACACCCAGGGCCGCCTTTACGCAGGGGCTGCACGCCGTCAATGCGCTGGCGCCCGCGGCCGACGGGACGTTGATCGCAACCGATGGATCGTCGTTGCACGATGTCGGCGACTGGGCGCGCGATCTGATGGAGCTCGGCAGGACCGGCCGGCTGCTGCGGCTCGATCCGAAGACGGGCGCGATCAGCGAGCTTGCCGGCGGATTGGGCTACGCTTTCGGCGCCATCACAAGCAACGGCGCCGTACTCGTCAGCGAAAGCTGGCGGCATCGCCTGGTCTCGATCGCACTGGACGGAAGCCGCAAGGATCTGCTGCGTCACCTCCCCGTCTACCCGTCCCGGCTTTCGCCGGCGAGCGGCGGCGGCTTCTGGCTCACCGCGTTCACCGCGCGCACCCAGCTGGTCGAGTTCGTGCTCCGCGAGCCCGCCTATCGCCGCCGCATGATCGCGGAGATCGACCCGGAGTTCTGGGTGGCGCCGCGTCTGCGCTCGGGCCACTCCTTCAAGGAGCCGCTGCAGGGCGCCCACATCAAGACCATGGGCGTGATGAAGCCCTGGGCGCCGCCGCGGTCGTATGGTCTCGTCATCCGGCTCGGAGCCGACGGCTTTCCACGCTACTCGCTCCACAGCCGGGCCGACGGCGTCAACCACGGCATCGTGTCCGCCGTCGAAGTCGGCAACGACCTCGTGATGATTGCCAAGGGCCCCGGGCGCGTCATCAAGCTGCCGCTGGCATCCCTCGGCGAGGAGGCCCGCGCATGAACGACCTCGTCCTGTCGCTGTCGAAGGCGACCAAGCTCTACGCCGGCGTGCCCGCCATCGACGGCGTCGATTTCGAGCTTCGGCGCGGCGAAATCCACGCCCTCGTCGGCGAAAACGGCGCGGGAAAATCGACGCTGACCAAGGTCATGGCCGGCGTCGTGACGCTGACGTCCGGCGGCATGATTGTCGACGGCGTCGACGTCACTCCGAGGACTCCGCTGGAGGCGCGCAACCTCGGCATCGCCATGGTGTTCCAGGAGAACAGCCTGGTGCCGACGATGACGGTGGCGCAGAACCTGTTTCTCGGTCAGGAGAAGTTCTACAATCGCCTGCGCGGCATCTACATCGCGGCCCAGCAATTCCTGCAATCGCTCAACTTCGACGTGACGCCCACCGCGACGGTCGGCGGATTAGGAGCGGCCAAGAAGCAGATGGTCGAGATCGCACGTGCGGTCCTGCACAAGGCCAAGGTGATCATCTTCGACGAGCCGACAGCGACGCTGACGCCGGAGGAGAAGAAGTACTTCTTCGACCTGGTCAAGGACCTGAAGAAGCGCGGGGTCTCCATCATCTTCATCTCGCATGCCCTTGAAGAGGCGCTGCTGCTCGCCGACCGCATCACGGTGCTGCGCGACGGCAGGCATGTCGTGACCGACGACGCCTCCCGCTTCGACCGGGCGCGCATCGTCCAGGCGATGGTGGGGCGGGATCTCTCCAACACGCTCTATGGCGCGCGCAAGGCGACGGTCCGCGCCTCGGGCAAGCGGGTGCTGACGGTGCAGAACCTGAAGATGGCGCCGATGGTGAAGAATAATTCGCTGTCGGTGTTTGCAGGCCAGATCACCGGCGTCTTCGGTCTTGTCGGCGCGGGACGCACCGAGACGTTCAAGATCGTCGCAGGCATCATGAAGCGCGACTTCTTCCACGGCGGCGAGGTGATCCTCGAGGACAAGCCGGTACGCTACCGCGTCCCCGCCCCGGCGGTGCAGGCCGGCATCGCCTACGTGACGGAAGACCGCAAGGTCGAAGGATTTTTCGAGACCGCATCCATTGCGCGCAACATCTATCTCGGCCTGCTCGCCAAGTTTCCCAAGGGACGCGCCTGGCTGTCACGACGCGAAAGCACGGCGACCGGAAAGTCCTGGATCAAACGGCTCAAGGTGCGCGCCATCGGCGACGAGGCCAAGGTCGTCGAATTGTCCGGCGGCAACCAGCAGAAGGTCGTGATCGCCAAATCGCTGATTCAGGATCCGGACCTGATCATATTCGACGAACCGACGCGGGGCGTCGATGTCGGAGCCATCGTCGAGATTCACGAGCTGATCAATTCGCTGGCCGACAAGGGCAAGGCGGTGGTCGTGATCTCCTCCTACCTGCCCGAGATCATGGCGCTGTCGGACCGCATCCTGGTTTGCAGGCAAGGCAAGGTCGTCGAGGAGTTTTCCGCGCTGGAGGCGACCGAGGAATCCATCATGTACGCGGCGATCCATTGACGGTTGCCCTTCCGCCACGTCGCTGCACAATCAACGCGGACGGATCAGGCGGAACGCGACATCGAGGCGGGCTGCGCGCTTCGCTCGCCCAGCAGCTTGCCGGTGGTGCTGTTGACGAAGTGCAGCGACATGCAGGCCGGGCACCTCACGGACACATAGCTGTCCGCCGGCTCGGAACTCTCGGGCCGCTCGTCATCGATCCGATGCTGGACGTTTATGCCGGTGCGCGGGCACCTGAAGAGAATCTGGCGCTGCATGTCGTTATTCATGCGCCCGAACCGCGGCCGGCGAAATTGCGGATGATTCCTTAGGGGCCCTCCCTGTGTTTGAGATGGGTCAATGCAAAGGCCCTGCTCACGCCTATGCTCTGCATGACATCGGCCGCGCTCCTGCTCCGGTGCCGAACGAAGCGGAGCCCGGACTCCTAGGCACTCCGGGCACCGCTTCGCAAGACGGGGACTGACCGACCGCGACCAGGAGCCGGCTCCGGACGAGCGGCTGCGCCGACGGGTTCGATGGAACCAGGGCAAAAGCCGCGGGTTGCAAAAGCCGCGGGTTGAATGCAGCCCTGGACAGAACACGCGATCGGCCTCGGTGCTTCCAAGGAAGCCGGGGCGGATTGACGTCGCCCTTGTCGCCTGACCGGACCGACACGGCCGCACGGTACCCCCGCCGCCGGAAACAGGCCACCATCGGGACCGCCACGATCAGGAGAGCAGCCATGATATCCGCCAACGTCGACGACCTGACCGCAGTGGTACGCTACGCGCTCGAAACCACCCGTGCGACCACGGTCTGCCCTTTCCACGATGAGGTGATCGTTCGCGTCGGCGACGACGCCGCCGAGAGCCACGCCTACGAACGCGCCAAGCGAATCCTCAGGAGCGACGGCACGGCCTTCGAGGCAGACGCTCTCAGGGAAGAGATCGGCCACCAACTCGCCGCCGCCGCGGACGGACGATGCCCCAAATGCGACCGGACCGATCCGAACAGATAGGCCTCAATCCCTTCAATCCTCCACCCGAAACAGCCGCCACCGCTCCGGCACGCCCTTGAGCTGATGCACGCCGTGATCCCTGAAGCGGATCTCCGACTGCGCCATCAGGTCCTTGACCGCGCTCGAGACCAGGACTTCGCCGGCGCGCGCTTTGGCGGCGACGCGCGTGCCGATGTGAAACGCGAGACCGACCATCTCGCCCCCGCTCACACTGTACTCGCCCGCATGCAGCCCGACCCTGATGTCGAGCCCCAGCGTGCGCACGGCCTTTTGAATCGCGGTCGCGCAGCGGACGCCGGAAGCCGGCGCCTTGAATGTCGCCAGCACGCCGTCGCCGGTCGTCACCACTTCCTTGCCACGCGTACTCTTCAGCTCCTTGCGCACGGCCGCGTAATAGTGGCCCATGACCTTGGTCCAACGCGCATCGCCGAGCTTTGCCGCCTTTTCGGTGGAGCGGACGATATCGACGATCAGGATGGTGGCGAGTGCCTGCTTGAGTTCCGCGCTCCGCTCGGCGGATCGGCGCCGGAGCGCGATCGGCCCGGCCAGCGGCTCGTAGCGGTGGCTGCGGCGCCGGGCGATGGCGGCTTTGGCGTAGTCCTGGGCGCGCTGCGTCGTGCCGCAGCGAACTGTCTTCTCCTGCGGCAATCGCGTCCAGTAGACCCTTCGTCCATCACCGGCGCCCTGCACCTCAACGGCACCCCACTTCAGGAACACCGCCGAGCCGACGCGCCGAACGCACCACGCCTTCGACGTGTAGCCGGATACGTTGGACTGCAGGACTCCGATGCGAAGGAATTTGGGCATGAACGTGCGGCCGATTTGAAGGACCGTTTGGGCGTCTTCGGGGCGGAAGCCTATTCGTACAATCCTGCATCGGCAATAGGGGCTTCCCAAGACTGTCGGCGGCACCTGACACCGGGATCGTGCTGACAGTGCCAAAACGCGAGCCGCCCGTCCATTCGTCGGTCGAGAGTTTTCACTCGTCCAAGCAACGATCAGCCTTCAGACGTGTTCTTCCGACATCAGACACGGTGAGGCGCGCCATGAGCAAGGATGACGGACTGAAGCCTGACGACTTCCCGATCGAGGCCGACAAGGACAAGCTCAGGACACGCAAGGGCGAGCCCGTCGCCTCGGCGGAGTCGGAGCAGATTGCGGACCAGATCGCCGAACGTCTGAACGAGCACGCGCACCAGCAAGAGCAGGATCGTTGGTCCGCGTAGGCGTTACGGGGGTGCCACCCCAGGGCCTGGGCCTGCACCGGGTCTCACAGGTCCGGCGAATGGCGGCCTCGGCTCGACCTCCGCCCCCTGGACGAACCGCAAATAGATGCCGCCGCTGGGAATTCGTCCCGGGTGAGGCAGTCGCCCTACCCGTGATACGCGAACAGCTCGATCGGATCGCTGAAGCCGCGCACCTCGTGCTTGCCGACGTGCTCCAGCTCGAACTTCCGCTCCACCAGCTCCGCAAAGTCGCGTGACAGCAGCACCGTTCGACCGAGCTGCTTGGTAAGGGCTTCGAGGCGGGAGGCCATGTTGACGGCGGGACCGATCACGGTGAAGTCGAGCCGGCTGGTCGAGCCGATATTGCCGTACATGACATCGCCGACATGGACGCCAATACCGTAATTCAACGGCGCGCGGCTGGTCGCATTGTTCCGCTCGTTCAGCGCGGTCATGGCCTGACGAGCCTCGGTCACGGCGTGGAGCAGGTTCGCGCAGGCATCGGGCTCTTGAAGCGGGAAGATGGCGAGCAGGCCGTCGCCGATGAACTTCAGGATCTCGCCGCCGTGCCGCGCGATCGGCTCGGACATCGCGTCGAAATAATCGTTGAGCAGATCGATGACGTCGTCGCGCGGCCAATTGTCGGAGATCTTGGTGAAATCCCTGAGGTCACAGATCATGATCGCGGCGCGCACCGTCGTGCCGCTGCCGCGCCTGGTGGCGCCGGCGAGGATCAGCTGGCCGGCATGGGAGCCGACATAGGTCTCCAGCAGCGTGCGCGCCAGCCGGTTCTTGATGCGGATCTCACTGACCAGCGCCAGCACCGGCAGGAGCTTCTTGAGCGCGGCGACATGCGAATCCTCGAAGCCGCCCGGACGGTCGGTCGCGAAGGTGATGAGATGCCGCTTGCCGAGCGTGTGGTAGAGCGGCCAGGCCACATAGTCGGTCAGGCCCATTTCGCGCATCTCGTCGTACAGGGCGTGCTTGCGGCCGAGCGAGGGATCGCGTTCGAGATTCTCGCGCACCTCGCTCGCGCCGTCCTGCATTTCATTGGCGGGGCTGCCGATGAATTCCGACCGCTCGCGGACGTCATAATCCACCCGCGCGATCTCCGCCTCGCGCATGCCGTCGGACCACATGAACCGGGCGCCAAGCCATTGCGGATGGTGGATCAGGACATGGAGCGTCGACCGCTTCAGCGGAATGCCCGCCTGCTGCAGACGGATGCACATGTCGGCGAAGATATTGTCGATGAAGCGCTCGTCGCGCGTGCCGTTGGTCAGCCAGTCGACGACACCGTCGGCCTGCGTGGCGGGGGCGTGATTGTCTTGCGCGGTCATATCCTGCCCTTCACGGCGGTCTGCATCAGGGCAGATATCGTGCCCCGGCTCCGCCGCGTCAACCTAGCCAGTTGCATGGATTGTGCGCATCGGGCTGTCGGGGCTGTCGCCCCCTTAACCGACGATCCGGATCGACCCCAGCACCACCGGACCCGAAACGAGCGCGAGCCTCGATGTCTCGGTCAATTCGATCCTGAGCGTGCCGTTGCCGGGGATGGCAAGATCCTCTCCATCGAGGCGAATGCGGCAATCGCCGTGCGGCGCGTAAACCAGATGCGTGCCGGCATGCAACGGTCGATCGCCGGCTTCCCTGAGCGCTTCGAGCTCGATCTCCACCGCACCGCGCCGCGCCATCAGGTTAACGACCTCGACCGGCCCGGCCTGAAGCTCCGTCACGATCTCGAGCTCGCCGGTGAACCGCACGGTCGTAAAAGGTTCACGCTCGTCGAATTCCTGGCCGGGGGCCTTGAGCACCAGCCCGCGCCCACTAACCACCATCTGCAAGCGGTCGATGCCCGGCATGTGGGAGAAGGGACCGGGCGCCACGATCGGCGTGCTCGCAAAGCGCCAGAGCAGGCTGCTCCAGTCCTTCACCCCAGCGTCAGCGCGATGTGCGTCCGCGATATCGGTGAAGATGCCGCCGCCGTTCTTCCAGGGCGAGCGGGTGTAGTCTTCAGGTCTGAGCAATGTCGTCTTCATGGGGATCCTCGATGCGATGAGGGTGCAGGGAAGCGCGTTCGTGTGCGTCCAGGAACGGCTCGGCCTCCTTGCGCACCACGTTCAGGTGCGTGAACAGCGCCACGTGGCCGCCGTCGGGGAGCGCCAGCAGCTTTACCTGCGGGATCGCCCGGCAGACGTTCTCGGCATGCGAGAACGGCACGACATTGTCGGCGCGGCCGTGAACGATGAGCGCGGGTGCCGAGATCGATCCCTCGGGCAACTCCCCCAGCGCGGCAAACTGCGCGATGTCGTTGACGGTCCCCGGAAGCCGGGCGTGCAGATGCTCGAACACCGTCGACTGCAAGGCGCGGAACAGCGGCCCTGCCTCCGGATGTCCCAAGGTCCGTTCGCGCATGGCGTCATCGGGAATCGCGCGGCGCGCGGCAGCCTGCGGATTCCGTTCACTTCGCCACTTCAGGATGCGGGGCAATCCGGGAAGACGCGCAAGGTGGCGCATCATGCGCAGGCGCGCGGTGATCTCCGGCGGCGTTTGCAGTTTCCCCGTGCAGGCCGATACCAGCACGAGCGAGCGGCAGCGCGAGGGATGCCGTGCGGCGAATTGCAGTGCGGAGGGACCGCCGGCGGAGACCGCGACGACCGCCACGGTCGAAATCCCGAGCGCATCGAGCAGCGCGCCATAGACGTCAGCCTGGTCGTCGGGCGACGCGCCAAGCTCGAGGCGCGAGCCGAGATAGCCCGGGCGGGACACGGCCACCACCCGCTTGTCCCTGAGCGTCGCGGCGAGGGCGCGCGCCAGCAGCCACGACTGGTCGTGGCCGCCCATGCCGCCATGGATGGCCATGATAGCGGGCCCCTCGCCTGCGATTGCGCATTGGACTGTCCCGCGGGAGGTCCGCACCGAGACCGGAGCGGGCCCGGCGAGCGGCAATGCGTCCGGATTTGCGATCATGTCGCGGCTTCCGGTCGTCCGGATGCGCTGGCCTTGAGGTGGCGCAGAAGCGCTGCCGCCTCCGTCGGCGGCCGACGCTCGATCCTGCGATACGCGCGGCCGTCGGCCGTGCGGGAGACCAGGCCGTGATCGCACAGCGCGCGGCGGAGCAAGGCATCATCGGCGAAAGCGTGCTGACGGCTCAACAACGTCTTCACTTGCGCCTCGGCCAGACTGCACCGCGGCGGGAAGCCGGCCCACAACACCCAGAGGCTCAACTGCTGCAGGCTGTGGCGGGCCGGCCAGCGAAGCAGCCTGCCGTGGTCGTCGAAATGGCGCGCGGCGCGCTGCACGCGCTTCAGATCGACCGCATCGACTTGTGGTGCCGGCGTGCCGCGATCGTCCACGGCAGTGCCGACCGCACGCGCGCGGAAATGCTGATAGTTCCTGTGCCCCGTCGCACGTGCAAGAATGTTGAGGAGCTCGACGTGACCGGGCGGCGACGTACGCTCCAGAAGCTGGGCGCGCAGGGATTTCGCGAGCGCGGAAATGTCGCCCGCAACGAATTCAATGGGGGTTCTGGTCATGACCAATCCTCGATGTGCCGTTCCACAGATGGATTGTCGGAGGTCACCGGCTTACGACGCGGCACGAGGTTTGGTGTCGATTCGATTGAGCCTTGCAGGTTTAGCTTCCCTCGCGGGACGGTGACGCCTGGGTGAACTGCAGACCCGGCCGAACTCTTACTATAGACGCCCGGCAAGCTCAAGAGCCCCGCCCACCGGATGGGGCGCGGGTGCACGTGGTGCGCAGCGCAATCCGGACTACGTATCCGCTCTCACATTCCGCTCAGGCCGCTATCGACCGCGAGCGTCTGCGCGGTGACATAGACGCTTTCGTCCGACAGGAAGAACAGCACCGCATAGGCGATCTCCCACGCCGTGGCCTGGCGGCCGAACGGGACGTGGCCCTTGCCGCGATTGGGACGGCCGGCGCCGGCTTCGCGGCCGTTCGGGGTGTCGACGAGGCCGGGATAGACGACGTTGGCGCGGACGCCACGGCGCGAGCCGAGATGAGCGATGTTGCGCATGAGGCCGCCGAGTGCGGCTTTCGATGAATCATACACCGCCATCTGCGATCCCGCCTTCAACGCCGCAATCGAGGAGATGAAGACGACCGAGCCGCCATCGTCGAATTTCGGCAGCGCGGCGCGGCAGCACAGCATGGGACCGCGGACGTTGACGTCGTAGATCCTGTTCCACTCCTCGGGGCTGACGTTATCGAGGCCGGTCTTGCCGAAGGTGCCGATGTTCAGCACCATGCCGTCAAGGCCACCCATGGCGCGATGGGCTTCCTCGACCATGCGCTGGACGTCAGCCTCGGACGTCACGTCGGCCGCGATGGCAAAGCCCTCGCCGCCTTCATCGGTGATATGCTTGACGGTCTGCTGAGCCGAGGCATGGTTGAGGTCAGCCACTGCAACCTTCGCGCCCTCCCGCGCGCATAAAATGCTCATGGCGCGGCCGTTGCCGATCGGATCGGTGGCGGCATCGAACACGCGCTGGCCGCCGCCGACGATCAGGATGCGGCGGCCCTTTAGCCGTCCCCTGCCCGGCGCCTCACCGAGCGATTCCGCGCTCGGCGGACGAACATAGCGCTCCGGCTTGCTGTCGGTTTCCGTCATCGCGACCGCCTACTTCTTGCCGCCGTCATAGACCGTCATGCCGGCTGCGGGATCGAGATCGGTTTCGGTCGCCTCGGTCAGGCGCGCCATCATCATGTAGAAGCCGAGCGCGACGATGGATTCCACGATCTCCTGGTCGCTGAAATGCTTGCGGGCAGCAGCAAAGGTCGCCTCGGGCACGCGGACGTTCTTGACGACCTCGCGCCCGAAGTTCAGCAGCGCGCGTTCGGCCTCGCTCAAGGCAGCCGCGCCGTAGTCGGAACGTTCGACCGCGTCGACCTGCGCTTGCGTGCAGCCGACGCCGAGCGCGATCGGAACATGCTGACGCCATTCATAGGCGCCGCCCTCTAACTGGGCAGCTTGAAGGATCAGGAGCTCGCGGTTGACCGCGCTGAGCTTCTGCTTGTGCAGGATCGAATTGCCGAGCCGCATCGCCGGGATCATGTTGGCCTCGGCATGGGCCATCATGCGAAAGATATTGAGTTTGACCGGCATGCGGTCGAACGAGGCGCGGATATCGCCGCTCGTGGTCTCCGGATCAATCAGGGGCAGCCTTGCCACGCGTTTCTCCCTTAGGCTTTCGTTTCTTGTCGGTGTCCTCGCCTGCCCCGATCAGCGACAGGAAGAAGGCGAGATAGCGGTCGATCGCCTCGATCACCTTCTGCCGCGGCGAGGGCGCGGCGCCCATCACGTAGTGCTCGAGGCGGATGTAGATCAGGCCGGCCGCGAACAGCCGCGCGGTCTCGCGCGGGTCCGGCGTATTGACTAGGCCGGCGAGCGCAAAGCCGCGGAAATAATCCGTCATCATGCTCTGCTCGCGAGCATAGAAATGATCGGCGAACTTGGCGCGGATGCCGGGCACACGGTTACGCTCGGCGGTGATGACCTTCTGAAACTGGTGCTCGCGCGGATCGGACCATTGCTCGACGAGGTCGAGCGCAAACTGGCGGCAGAACGCGGCGGGCTGGCGCGCGAGCTGCTTGTAGCGCGGCTCCTCCAGCCGGCTCGCCGAGCTTGCCGGACCGTGCTCGCTGACGATCGCCTCCAGGATCGCGGCCTTGCCGGTGAAATGATTGTAGAGGCTGCTCTCGCGGATGCCGACGCGGCGCGCGAGCTCCCGCATCGAGGCGCCGCCATAGCCGCTCTGCGCGAACAGGTCGAGCGCTTCGGTGAGGATGCGCTCACGGGTCGTGGGCGCAGCCGCTTCCGCCGCGCTTGTGGTGTGGAGAGCCATGCGACTTGACTAACGAACGATCGTTCGCTAGTCAACCGTACGAACGATCGTTCGTCTCGCCCACTCTGGCGGCAACGCTCGCGGCCCGCAAGCCTGCTTCGGGCGCTGTTCTCGCGTTTCAACTCCGCTCGATCGAGAGGCGGAGAGCAATTTTTGGGAGACGACCCATGGCGCGCTTCGCCCGCCCTCGCCTCACTGCGGCCTGCATCCTGTTGCCGCTGCTCGCGGCCAGTATCGCCTCAGCCCAAACCGCAAAATACGATCCCGGCGCCGACGACAAGACCATCAAGATCGGCACCACCGCGCCGCTGAGCGGCCCGGTCTCGGCCTTCGCGCAGATTGCGAAGTCGGCCGAAGCCTATTTCCGGAAAGTGAACGACGACGGCGGCGTCAACGGACGTCGCATCCAGATGATCATCGCGGACGATGCCTATAGCCCACCCAAGACGGTGGAGCAGACCCGGCGCCTGGTCGAGAGCGAGGAGGTGCTGCTGATCTTCGGCGGCGTCGGCACGCCGACCAACAGCGCCGTGCACAAATATCTCAACGACCGCAAGGTGCCGCAGCTCTTTTTGGGCTCGGGCGCGGCGAAGTGGGACGATCCCAAGAATTTCCCGTGGACCGTCGGCTGGCAGCCGACCTATCGCGACGAAGCGATCGCCTATGCAAAATACATCAAGGCGAGCCGCGCCAATGCGAAGATCGGTGTGCTCTACCAGAACGACGATCTCGGCAAGGATTACCTGAAGGCGCTGGAGGAAGGCCTCGGCAGCGGCGAAGCGATCGTCGCGCGCGCGGCCTATGAGACCTCGGCCCCGACCGTCGACACCCAGATTTTGCAGTTGAAGACCGCGGGTGCCGATGTCGTGCTGGTCGCGGCGACGCCGAAGTTCGCGGCTCAGGCGATCCGCAAGATCGGCGAGATCGGCTGGAAGCCGACGACCATCATCTCCAACGTTTCGGCCTCGATCAGCGGCGTGCTGGAGCCGGCCGGCAAGGACAGTTCCACCGGTGTCATCTCCAGCCAATATCTGAAGGACGCAACCGATCCCGCCAACAAGGATGACCCCGGCTACAAGGAATGGCTGGCGTTCATGGACAAGTACATGCCTGATACCAACAAGAGCGACTGGCTCAACGTCTACGGCTACACCATCGCGCAGACGCTGGTGACGGTGCTGAAGGCCTCCGGCAACGACCTCACCCGTGCCAATGTGATGAAGCAGGCGACCACGATGAAGGACGTGAAGCTGCCGATGCTGATCAACGGCACCGCGGTGAGCAACTCGCCCGAGCGCTTTACGCCGATGACGAGCCTCCAGCTGATCCGTTTCGACGGCACGCGCTGGGTGCCGTTCGGCGATCTCCTGAAGAACTGACCGATGCGGCAGGTGACGATCGGCAGCATGCGGGTCGATCTCGTCAGCGAGATCCCCGCGCTTGCCTTCGACAAGAGCTGGCTGTTCGCCAACGTCACCGACGAGGTGATCGCGGAAAACCGGAGCTGGCTCGATCACCGCTACATCGAGCCGGAGACCGGCCGCTTCATCCTCAGCCACCACTCCTATCTCGTGCGCACGCCGCGCTGGACCGCCATCGTCGACACCTGCTGCGGCAACCACAAGAGGCGGCCGCGCGTGCCGGCGTGGAACAACCTCGACCAGCCTTATCTCGAGAACTTGCAGGCGCTGGGCGTTACGCCCGAACAGGTCGACTTCGTGATGTGCACGCATCTGCATGTCGATCATGTCGGCTGGAACACGCGGCTGATCGACGGTCGTTGGGTGCCGACCTTCCCCAATGCGCGCTATCTGATGGGCCGCGCCGAATATCGCCACTTCGAGGCCGCGCACAATGCGGCGCCGAGGAGCCCGGTGAACCACGGCTCGTTCGAGGATTCCGTGCTGCCGGTGGTGGCGGCCGGCCTTGCCGAGTTCGTCGAGACCGATCATCACCTGTTTAGCGATCGCGACGCGGCCTTGCGCTTTGCGCCGGCACCTGGGCACACCGCCGGCAACATGCAGATCCACCTCACCGGCGGCCACGATCACGCGGTGATGTCGGGCGACGTCATTCATCATCCGATCCAGTGCGCCGCGCCGTGGCTGTCGAACGCCGCCGACGTCGATCCGGCCGCGGCGCTCGCAACGCGCATGGCGCTGCTGGAAGAGCTCGCGGATACCCCGAGCTATCTCCTCACCGGCCATTTTCCGGCCCCGACCGCGGGACACGTGGTCCGGCACGGCGACGCCTACAGATTTCGTTTCGAAGATTAGGGAATGCCATCATGATGCTGCGCACCGTCACGCTTTCGTTTCTCGCATTGCTGTCGGCGGCACTGCCGTCACACGCCGAAGAACCCGCCGCCTATCCCACGCACAAGATCAGGATGCTGCTGCCCTACGCGGCCGGCGGCGGCGGTGACGTGGTCGGCCGGCTGCTCGCCGACAAGATGGGCAAGACGCTGGGGCAGAGCATCTATATCGAGAACCACACCGGTGCGGCCGGCACGCTCGGCACGCAGATGGTCGCGACATCGCCAAACGACGGCTACACCATCACCGTCGGCGGCATGACCACGCATGTGCTGGCCCCCGCGATCTATCCAAAACTGCCCTACGATCCGATCAAGGATTTCACGACCATCGGCCGCGTCGGCACCTCCTCGATCATGCTGGTTGCGACCAAGAATTTTGCCGCCCACGACATCAAGGGCCTGGTCGCTCTGGCCAGGAAGGGCGAGCCGATCCAGTACGGCAGTTGGGGCGTCGGCTCGACCGGCCAATTCTGCGCGGAGATCCTGATGCAGCAGACCGGTATCAAGATGGACCACGTGCCGTTCAACGGCATCGCAAAACTCGCCGGCGACCTGCTCGGGGGACACATTTCGCTGGCCACACTCGACGTGGCCACCGCAACGCCGTTGGTGAAAGATGGTTCGATCAAGGCGCTGGCCGCCTGCGGCGAGCGCTCGCCGAGCCTGCCCGATGTCGCCAGCTACGGGGAGCAGGGCGTGCCGTTCGATCGTAGCCTGTCCTGGGCGATGTATGCGCCGGCGGGCCTCGCTCCGCCGATCGCACAGAAGCTCTCGGGGGCCCTGAAGGACGCGCTCGATGACGAGGTGGTGAAGCAGAAGCTGCTGGCACTCGGCATCACCCCGCAATTCGTCCCCGGCGACGAGCAGCGCGATCTCAACGCGCGCGACATCGCGGCCTGGAAGCAGGTTGCCAAGGACGCCGGCATTGAGGTCAAGTGAGCAGGAACGTGGCGGGCAGCTCGCGTGCACCATCCTTCGAGACGCCCGCCGGCGACGGGCCCTCAGGACGAGGTTCCGTCGTGAATAGGCAGAGAACAGGAGCGCGGGCATGAGCCGCATCTTCGGCGCGGTGCGCCAGAACGGATATGTGGTGCGGGACATCCAGGCCGCGATGAAGCACTGGATCGAGGTGATGGGTGTCGGCCCCTGGTACTACATGGACCGCGTCAAGACCGACTGGTTTCGTCACCGCGGCGAGGACTCCGCCGTGGAGATGAGCATCGCGCTGGCAAATTCCGGCGACCTCCAGATCGAGCTGATCCAGCAGCGCAACGACGCGCCCTCGCTGTACAAGGAGTTTCTCGATGCCGGGCACGAAGGCCTCCAGCACATGTCCTACTGGAGCCACGACTATCAGGCCCTCTACGACAAGGCGCTCGGGCTCGGCTACAGGATCGGCCATGAGGGCCAGATCGGCGGCGACAAGGGGCGCTTTGCCTATTTCGACACGCAGGACCATCCGGGCACGGTGATCGAGATCTCGGACATCAGCGGCACCAAGGGGCCGTTCTTCGAGAAGGTCCGGCAAGCCGCGATGAACTGGGACGGCACGCGGCCGATCCGCGAGGTCGGTGGGGCAAAATCATAGCCGGCAAGGCCGGTGCATCACTTGCACGCCTGTGTGGTAGGGTCCGCTGATTGAAACCGCGTTGGCCGGAGGTCCGCTCGACGGGGATATCATCAGGGGCGCAAGATGAGCCGAGACCAGGTCTTTGGGTTGCTCCGCAATCTCAAATGGTTCGTCGTCCTCAGCCTGGTCTTTTCTGCGATCCTGTCGCTGCCGGCGCAGATCGTCGAGCTTTATCGCATCAGCTACGCCGACCTGAAGTTCCTGAGCCTCGTCCTGCTGTGGCTGACGCTCCTTCTCGTCGGCAGCCTGATATGGTTCGGCTCCGCCATGGTGGTTCTGGAGAGCCGGGCCCGGCTCTCCGGCAAACCGACGAGGATGTTCAACTGGACTGCCAGATTCGCACCGATCGTGCTGGGAGCGCTCCCGCTGATCGCAGGTGCGGCCGGGCACTTCGGCGCAATTCCGCTGCGGCTCGGCGAAGCCGACGCCAAGCTGAACGAGATCTACAACGCCCCCGGAAGCGCCTTCGACAAGTTCGACGCCTCGCTCGCCATCTCGGTCGGGCAGTCGCTGCACCGAAGCGGCTATGCAGTCCTGTTTCTCACACTTCTTGCGGCCTGCCTCTGGTACGCTGTGGGAAAGGGGCACGCGGCCGACCCATCCTACGTTCAGCGCTTTCGCAGCCGATCGTTCCTGCTCGGCACGATTGGGCTTATCCTTGCCACCACCGCGATCTTCGCCGTCGGGCCGACGGGGTTTGCCGGCGCGCTCGGGCCCTTCGTCGTCCTCGCGCTCTTCGCCGTTTGCATCACCGCGTTCTGTACCTATGCGAGCCTCATTACCGTCCGTTCGCGCATGCCGTGGTTGCCGCTGTTTCTCGGCCTGGCGGTCGTCCTGTCCTGGATCGACTGCAACGACAACCACGGGATCCGGACACTGGACGGTCCGGCACCGGCGTCGGGCCTTGATTCGGCGACATCCGAATTCACACGATGGCTCTCACTCCGCCCCGACCGCGATCAGTTCAGCAAGGACTATCCCGTCTATGTCGTCGCCGCCCGCGGCGGCGGCATTTACGCCGCCTATCAGAGCGCGATCTTCCTGGCCCGGCTGCAGGATCTTTGTCCGGCCTTTCGCCATCACCTGTTCGCAATCAGCGGCGTATCCGGCGGGAGCATCGGCGCTTCGGTGTTCTCGTCGGCGCTTGCGACCGTTGCGCAGAAGGAGGCCGGCGAGACGGCATGCCCCAAGATCGCCAGCTATCTCGAACGGCAGTCTCCGCTGGACGCGGCGATCGAAACGCCGGGACCGAACGAGCGGTACGTTCGACAGGCGCTTTCTGCCGACCTGCTCTCGCCGCTCATCGCCTCGACGCTGTTCGGCGACTTTCTCCAGCGCTTCATCTTCCGTGCGGTCGGACCGCTCGACCGGGCCCGCGCGCTCGAATATTCGCTCGAAAGCGCGACGAGATCCGGCGCGACGGCCGGGCCGCTGGAGCAGCCGTTCATGGCGCACTGGCTGGCGGATGGCAGCAGGCCGGCGCTGCTGCTCAACGCAACCGATGCGGCGAGCGGACGGCGCGTGGTATTTTCACCGTTCACGTTCGGGAGGGAGGCGAACGGAGACAATGTCGATTCGCTGTCGTTCTTCCAATCCCTCAAGCCGCCGGACGGCGGGCCACCCAACTCCGGTCCCATCAACGTTCCCCTGAGCACCGCCGCGTTCGTCAGCGCGCGATTTCCATGGGTCTCGCCCGCAGCCAGCGTGACGGCAAAGGACCCTTCGTCGCCCGGCATCGACAAGATGCGGCTGGTCGACGGCGGCTATTTCGAGAATTCCGGTGTCGATACGGCCATGGATCTGATCGACTCGCTGCGGGGAACCATCGCGGAGATCAACAAGTCCGCCGATGATGCGCCTGATGGTGCAGCGAAGCCGAGCCCCCGTGTCTCGATCAAACTGATCGTGCTCGGAGGCGGCAGCTATCCCGAGCGCACCTCGTTCAGTTTCGGGGAGATGCTCGAACCGATCAAGGCGCTGCTGAACACACGCGACTCCCGGGCCTACATCGCGATCAACCGCGCCGCCCGGGCGCTGTCCGCGCAGTCCTTCGCCATCGACGTCCATGGGACGCAGGAGACCAGCATCGTCAGGAATCTGCGTCTCGCATCGCTGAGCAACCCGTACTACCCGCTCCCGCTCGGATGGACCATGTCGGACAAGACCCGCGAGATCATCGAAAAGCAGAGCGGCCGTTTTTGGGATTGTGAAGCCGGGCGAGACTTCACCCAGAGCGATCGCAGCGGCGCGACAGCGGATTGCATTCAGGTCCTGCTCGCGCACGAGCTGGATGAGACGGTCGACTTGGCCGCCCACGAGATCGCCATCGAGAACCACTATCGAGAGCTCGGCGATGCTCGTCAGGATGTTCCGTCGCGGCTCGACATCAGGGCGATCAGCCGATGCTACGCCGACGAATCGGGACTTCCGGTGAAGTCGTTCCAGGTCCATGCGCTGCAGGCGCTGCTCAGGGAATGGGACCACCATCCAGAGCTGACTGACCTGCGGCAGCTCGCCTATGTTCTCGCCACCGCGGCCTACGAAACCTGGGATTTCAGGATGTTGTCCGAAAATCTCGTCTACAGGAACGCGACAAGGCTGACGTCCGTATTTCGTATCCCCCAGGACGAAGCGCCACGGTTCGTCAACAATCCCGAGGGTCTGGCAAACAGGATTTACAGCGGCAAGATGGGAAACACGGAGCCGGCCGACGGCTGGCGCTATCGCGGCCGAGGCATGATCCAGTTGACCGGCCGCGGCAACTATCAAAAATATGCGGCACTGATTGGCGAACCGCTCGAAGAGGAGCCGGACCTGCTGTTCAATGCCAGCGTTGCCTCCCGCGTGACCTTTGCGCTCTTTTTCGGTGGTGGCGTCAACAAGCTGACATCTTATTTCAACGACGCGCAGGACGACTGGGAAGGCGCGCGCGCCGTGGTCGTGGGACGAGCATCGACCCAAACCCTCCGCCAACAGGCAAAACCCATCCTTACGACAGGCAAGCGATTGCTTGCCTGCCTCAGAGCTGCGCAGCCGCAGGAGACGCCGGCCAAGCTCAAATAGAGTTTGTCTTGCGGCCCCGGCCGGCTATTCTCGCAAATGTTGCAGATCCCGGCTTGGGGGCCGTGATGAAATTCTTTTTCTCTTTCTTTTTCAGCGGGCTGACATGGCCTGCGCGCCCGCTCGCGCGTTTGCCGACCAGCGCATGGCGCTGGTGATGGGAAATTCGCATGAACCCGTGTCCGAACCTTCAGCGAGGCAATCATGTCCGACACTGACAAGGTTTTCGCCGGCTCGATTCCGAAAATCTACGACGAGTATCTCGTTCCGATGATCTTCTCTGTCTACGCGGAGGACATCGCAAGACGCATCGCCGCCCGCTCGCCCTCCGTGCTGCTCGAGATCGCCGCGGGCACAGGCGCAGTGACGCGCGCCGTGGCGGCGGCGCTGCCGCGCGGCATCCGTTACGTGGCAACCGATCTCAACGAGCCCATGCTCGCGGTCGCCGCGCAGCGCCAGAAGGACGATGACCGCATCAGCTGGCGCCAGGCGGATGCATCGGCCCTGCCCTTTGGTGATGCCGAGTTCGACGCGGTCTGCTGCCAGTTCGGCGCCATGTTCTTTCCGGACCGCACCAAGGCTTACGCGGAAGTGAAGCGCGTCCTGAAGCCGGACGGCACGTTCGTGTTCAACGTCTGGGATCGGATCGAGGACAATGTGCTGACGCATGAAGCGACGGTCGCGCTCGGCAAACTGTTTCCCGACGACCCGCCGCGCTTCATGGTCCGCACGCCCCACGGCTATCACGACAGAGACGTCATCAGAGCCGACCTCGAACGTGCCGGCTTCCGCGATATCTCGATCGAGACGCGAGCTGAAACAAGCCGCGCGCCATCGCCCGAATATGTCGCGCTCGCCCTTTGCCAGGGCACGCCGCTGCGCGGCGAGATCGAGGCGAGGGATGCCAGCACGCTTCAGGCCGCGACCGACATCGTCGCCGAGGCGATCCGGACGCGTCATGGCGCCGGACCGGTGGAGGGCAAGATTCAGGCTGTGGTGATCGAAGCGCGTCCGTAACTGCAGGTCGTCCGGGCGGCTATTCCGCGCGTCCTACCACCAGCTTCCCTGCATCGGCTGCGTCGACTGATAATATTGGTACTGGCCGCGCTGCCGGCGCGGATTGGCCGGCTGTACGTAGGGGTCACGCTGGTAGAAGAAGCCGAAGCCGTTACCGCCGTTGTCCCAGCCGTCATCGCTGGCGATCATGGCAGGTGCGGTCGGCTTGCGCGTGATGAAGCCGCCTTGCGGCTGGTCGCTTAACACCGCGACGAATTCGGTCCGGTAATTGGTTTCGCTGCTCAGCGGCTCGTCCGAGACGATGATTGAAGAGCGCGGCAATGCGGTCGGCCCGATGCGATCCCACACCTCTTGCGGGATGGTGATGCGGTCGAGCGCATTCCTCGCCTCGTCGCCGTTTTCGATCGTGACCACGCTCCAGCGCAGGCCCGTAGCGGACTTCGCCATCGCCGTGAAGATATGCGTGCCGATCGGCTGCTCGGGATTGCGGATCGTGACGGGGACTTCGATGCTGGTGTCGAACACCTCACCGCCGCCATCAGGTGCTGGCTTATGCGTGTTTCGCCGCACGTAGAGCTTTTGCGTCGAGCGGCTGATGTAGACCGAGACCGGCTCACCGGCGAGCTTTGCGTCGGTCGCTGCCTTCACGGCGTCGGCCTTCCTGGCCGCGGTGGCCTTCGCGGCCTCCTTCGTCGCGGCCACGGCATCGCGCTTCGGCTGCGCGGCGGCCTTGGCGGCGTCGAGCTGCGTCGCCGCGTCGGCGGCCTTGGTCGCCGCCTTCTGCTTCAATTCCTCGGCCTTGGCGCGGGCCTGATCGTTCTTGGCATTCGCGAGCGTCTTGTCGGCGAAGGCGAGCTCGGCGTCAGCGCGGGCCTTCTGCTGTTCCAGCTTGCGCAGAACGGCAGGAAGCGAAGCAGCTTCCTTCGCGGCAGCGGAAGCAGCCTTCTTGGCCTCGTCGGCAGCCCTTGTGGCCTCGTCGGCTTCGGCGGAGAGCTTGTCGGCCTGCCTGGGCGCTGCCGCGATCGCTTCCGGCTTCGGTACGAACAGCGAGGGGTGAGAGATATCGGTCGGGACCGTATCGTGCGGCGAGATGATCACCCGCATCCCGATATACGTCTTGTCGAACAGGTTCTCGGCAAAGCCGAAGGGCATGCGCACGCAGCCGTGCGAGGCGGCATAGCCGGGCAGCGGTCCGCCATGCAGCGCGATGCCGTTCCAGGTGATGCGCTGCATGTTCGGCATCCAGGCATCGTCATACATGGTCGAGCGGTGGTCCTTGTCCTTCTCGATGATGGCGAAGACGCCGGCCGGCGTCTCGCGTCCCGTTGTGCCGGTCGACACTGGCGCGCGCAGGATCCAACCATCGGCATCGTAGAACGTGACCTGCTGACTCTTGATCGACACGATCGCCATGATGGGGTCGCCGGCCTGGCGCTGGGCCACCGCCTCGGCCGGCTGGCGCGCCTGCTTGGCCGCGCTCGCCGGCGCCACCGCCGCCAGGACCGCCATTGCCGCCAATGTCACGATTCCGGGAGGCACCCGACGCCGCATCGCCTTGGTGGGTTGCGCCGTCGTCAGTCGGTTTTTCATGCCATCCTCGGTCGAAATGCCGGCCCGCTCGTGCCGATCATGTATCAGATTGCGGTCATTCAATTAAGAAATCGCAGCCGCCATACGTTCCGTCTGTGGCGATATTCGGCCCGGTCCGGCGACAAATCCCTCATATACGACGGCCTGAGCCGGCGGAAGGTCGGTTGCAGCCGCGAACCAGGTGCAGTCACTGCGGCAGAATGTCCGGCTGTGCCGGCGAGGACACGCCCGTCAGACGCCCAGAGCCTTACGGTTGAAGCCTCGCAGGAAGCGCAGCGACAGCGTCCGGACATTGGCGACGTTGAGCAGCCAGGCCGCTCCGACATAGGCAAGGCCGCCGGCGAGGCTGACGATGACGAGCGCCACGAAGCCGGTGCCGCCCGCTTGCGACCGCGCAGCCAGGATCGCAGCCACCATCGCCGCAGCGGAGGCCGCAATACCGGCGAGGCGGCCGAGGTCGAACGGGACCGGGTGGGCGCGATGCATCAGGACGACGGCAACGAGGAAGCCGAGCGCCTCGGTCGCAAGCGTCGCCAGCGCCGCGCCGTAAAGGCCGTAGCCGGCGACCAGCGCGAACATCAGGACCACGCTGACCACCAGCGTGAGGAAAGATTGCGCCGCCAGCATGAACGGCCGCTCGGCCAGCTGGAAGCTGATCTGCACGTAGAACTGATTGGCGATACCGAAGAAGCGGGCAAGCACCAGGGTCGGCAGCAGCGCCGACACGTCGGCGCGGAAGTCGACGCCGACGAGCGTGCCGGCGACCTGATCCGCTGCCAGCGCGAGCCAGATCGCAACGGGCGTGACGACGACGAGCAGCAGCTCGAGACTTTCAGTCAGCCGCTCCCGCGTCGTCTCCTTGCTGTTCTCGGACAATGACCGGAACACCAGCGGCACGGTGGCCGCGGCGACGCTGGAGGCGATCATGACCATGAACTGGCGCGGCAGGTCGGCGGCAACGCCGAAGATGCCGGCGGCGTCCTTGCCGAGCAGATAGGCGACAATCAGCCGGTCGCAGGCCGAATAAACTGCGACGGAAAGCCCGGCGAGCGTCAGCGGCAGGCCGTAGCGCGCGAGCTGCATGAACTGGCTGCGCTGGAAGCGGGCAATCTTCGTGCGGTCGCCGACGAGGTTCAGGATGATGCCGGTGAGCGACCCCAGGCCGAACGCGGCCAGCAGGCCCAATCCACCCCAGCCGAGCCAGATGCCGAGGAGGCCGAAGCCGACGCTCGACACGCTGCGCACGATCGAAATCGCGGCAAACCGGTAGGGTCGCAACTTGGCGCGTTCGAACTCCTGGCCGACATCGACCGCATTGGCCATGATCGCGACGAACATGCTGGCGAGCAGCAGCTCGACACTGAGGTCGCTGCGGAACAGGAAGACCAGCGGGGTCGTGGCGCAAAGCACCGCGACCGTGAGCCCGAAAGCCACCATCGCCGTGCCGCGAAAATCCACCTCCGCCGACATCGCCTGATAACGTGACACCGACAGCTTGATCCAGGCGAAGAAGATCGCACCCAGAATGCCGGCGAGGCTGATGCCGACGACATAGACGCCGTACTCCGCCGGCGTCAGCAGCCGCGTATAGGCCGTGACCGCGAAGAAGCCCACCGCCGCAGGCAGGATGTAGGCGACGAGATAAATCGAGAAATGGCGGTTCAGCATGCGAGCATGGGACCGGCAACGGTCTTGCGAGTGTGGCGGCCGTTCATCAATGGGGCCTTGAATGGGGCCTTAAATGGGACCTTGGCGGGGCGAGCGAATGCGCCGCAGCATCGCTCAAGAGTGTCACATAAGTCTGCAGATTGGGCGGCGAATGAAGCCTTGAAGCCGCTTTCGCGCGTTAGCGTTAAATTTGCCCTTCCTCGAATGGCAAGGCGCGATCACGAAAAGGAACCGACTTCCAAGCGGCAGAGGTTAACCCAACAAGCCGAAACCCCGGCGTCGCGAGGCGCCGCTTGGTACGATGGTGCGTTGGTTCGAAAAGGACTGAAGTGACCAGGCTCGACAGACGCGAATTTCTCCTCGGCAGCGCCGCAGCACTCGCGGCGGGCGCATCCGCGTCGGCGGCGCCGGCGTCGAAACTGGCGCAGCGCCGTCCGGGGTTCGGCGCAGCGGCCACGCTCTGGGACCTGCAAGCCGATCCCAGGCTCGGCGAAGCCATCAGCACCTATTGCACCCAGGTCGTCCCGGTGCTCGAGTTGAAATGGCCGATGCTGCGGCCGAATGCGCACACGTTCAATTTCGAGCGCGCCGACGCGATTCTGGATTTTGCGCGGGACAACGATCTGACGATGCGCGGCCACGCGCTGGCCTGGTATCACGACATTCCGGACTGGGCCAAGCAGATCAAGGACACCCGCGGCGTCGAGCGCGCCTATGTCGACCACATCGGCACCGTCGTCTCCTACTACAAGGACAAGCTGACGTCGTGGGACGTCGTCAACGAGCCGATCCCGGACAATCCCCGCAGCCCAAAGGACCGGCGCGACACGTTCTGGACGCAGCATCTCGGTCAAGGCTGGATTCCGCTGGCCTTCCGCACGGCGGCTGCGGCAGATCCGTTCGTCAAGCTCGCGATCAACGAATATGACATCGAGTCGGCCAAGGACTCCTTCATTGCCAAGCGCGCGGCTTACCGCAATCTGATCATGGACCTGCTCGACCAGGGCGTTCCGCTGCACGCCGTCGGACTGCAATCGCATCTGCATGCCGAGCTCGAGATTGACACCCATGGGCTCGCCGAATTCGTCACCGAGCTGCGCTCGTGGGGACTTGAGGTGTATGTCACCGAGCTCGACGTCGACGACCAGAAGCTGACCGGAAGCCCGGCGGAGCGCGACGCCATCGTCGCCAAGCGCGTCAACGACCTGCTGACGGCGATTTCGACCAGCGGCCCGGTGCGCTCGATCCTGACCTGGGGCCTCTCGGACCGCTACAGCTGGATCAACGGCACCTTCGCCCGCGCGGACAAGCAGCCGAACCGGCCCCTGCCGCTCGACGGCGAGTTCAAGCCGAAGCCGTTCATGGACGTGATCAGCAAGTTCACGAAGGATGCCTGAACGCGCGAGCTTAGCCGCGCGTCTTCACCTCGAACTCGGCCGCCTCTCCCATATCTTCGGGCGACAGGCTCGGAGCCCGGCGATCGCGCGAGCTGAGGCGGAACACATCGCGGATGTCCTCGACCGAGGTCGACGAATAGGACTGGATGCAGAGCGCGACCTGCTCGGGCGAGGCGGCACGCATCAGCGCTTCGATAGCCGGGCGGTCGAGCGGCGTGTCGTCCCAATGCGAGACCGCGACGCTGTCTTCGGTGACCCGATGGGCGGCAAGATGCCCGGGCGAGTTCGCGACGAAATGGCCGTACATCAGATATTCCGAGAACTTCTTCTTCCGGCACAGCGCCAGAACCCAGTTCAAGCCGGTCGCCGACTTGATTTGCGCAGTCATCGCGCGCGCGGTGTCCTTGTCCCAGACCAACGCATTGCCGACATAATCGTCGGCGGGGAAGGAGCGGTTCTTGATGCCGAGCAGCTGATCGACGGTGCGCAGCCACAGCCCATGCAACGGGTGGTCAGCACCGATGTCCTTCGGCGTGACGAACAGCGGCGTCTTCTCAGCCCCGGCATATTGCCCGACGTCGAATTCGCGGAAGAACAGATTGTCCGAATCCAGGATGCAGATGCGCTGCTCGGGCGCGTTGAGGACGCCGGCAATCTTCAGGATCTGCTGGATGTGCCAGCCGTGCACCGGCAAGGACAGCAGCGACAGCCAGACGCGGCGCTTGCTGATGAACTGAAGCGCCGGCGGCAGCGCAAACAACCATTTCGGCAAGTAGCGCGAAGCCGGAACGATGACCCGCTTGTCGGAGGCGAAGCGCTCGAACAACGGCACGTCTTCATCGTTAACGAGAACATAATGCCGCGTGTATCCCGTGAGCCAGGTATCGATGCTCTCGCTGAGCAGCGAAAAGCGTTCGATATCCTTGGCATAGCTGGCGGTCAGCAGGGCAACGGAATGCATGGAGCGCGCTCAAATGGCCATCAGGCCGTACTCATAGCGGCGTCGGGGTGCGTTGGATACTTCCATTCGCAATCAAGGTAAAATGAAACGAAGCGTTAGCCATCCGACGGCAGTCCCTGCTCGATCCCGCGAAAGCGCAGCGGCGCCAGAGCTGAGGCGCGCTGCCACCAGTCGGCGATGCGGTCGTCGAGCGCGGTCGTGCCGCGGCCGTGGCCGGGGAAGATCCGGATCTGCTGCACCGCCTCGGCTTCGTACCCCCTGCCCTTGCGCGTGATCTTGAGGGCGGCGCCTTCACGGTCCCGCTGGGTCAGCGGCACCAACAGGCGGCCGCGCGGCCGAAGTGCCTCGAGCCAGAGCGGATGCGGATGTGAGAAGCCGGCGTGGATGATGATCACGTCAGCGGGCTCGCGGATCTCCTCACATCCATCGCCATGAAACACGATGACGTTGCGATAGGGGCGAAGATAGTTCGCTGCACGGAACGCCAGGCGCTGGTCGCAATCGACCGCCATCACGCGCCCTTTCGGACCGACCATCTTCGACAGGATCGCAGTGAAATAGCCGAGCCCGCAGCCGATCTGGACCACGCGGTCCTTCTCCTTGATGTCGAGCACGTCGATAAGATGGGCCCACAAGCTCGGCAGCCCGGTGTCGAGCTTGCGGCGCGCGTCGATCGCGACCAGCACGTTGTCATAGAGATGAACCGGATCCGCATCGGGCGTCAGCCGGTAGCTGCGCGCCGCCTCGCTCTTGATGCGCCAGCGGCCCCTCGGCAGAAAGTCTTCGCGCGGGACGGCAACGAGCGCTTCGAGCAGGCGCTTTGAGGCAATCCGCTCGCGCTTTGCAATCAGCTCGACGTAACGCGCTCGCGCGGCGGCAAGATCACTCATGTCAGGGGTCGGCGCGTTCGCGGACCGGCGCGTCCGCACCGAGCTCGTTGACGAGCTGCACCGCCTGCTTCAGGTCCGGGGTGTAAAAGCCCTCGCTGAACTTGCCGACAACGGGCACGAGCAGCAGACTCGCGTGCTCGCGCCTGCCGGCCTGATGCGACAGGCGCGCGAGGCTGACGGCCGTGCGAAGCTCCCAGGACAGCGCGCCCTGCTTGCGCGCGGTCTCCAGCGACAGCGCGAACAGATCGCCGGCCTCCTGCGCCGAGGCCGGGTCGCCGTCCGACAGCGTGATCTCGCCTTGCAGGCGATAGACTTCGGCGAGATAGGAGTGATCGCCGGTCCGCCGCGCGGTCGCGAGCGCACCGTCAAGCGCGCGCAAGGCGGCCTCGCGCATCCCGACCTTGGCGTAGGCTTCCGCAAGCAGGCAGCGGAACCAGCAGCCGGCGAGCCAGGAATCCATCGCCTCGTACTCGTCGAGGCCGAAGCGCATCTGGCTGAGGCCTTCATCGGCCTCGCCGAGTTGCGTCAGCGCCCAGCCGCGCAGGATCGCCGCCTGCTGCTTCCAGTGCAGGAAATTATGTTCGGTGGCGATGATCATGGCGCGGTTGGCATGGTCGCGCGTGCCCTCGACGTCGCGCAAATGCTGGCAGAGATACGCACCGAACACGAGCGCGAAGGCGAGCGTGAAGGGATGGCGGATCTTCTCGGCATTCGCGATCGCCTGCTCGCTGTGCTGGCGCGCCGCGTCGGGCCGGCCGAGGAACCACAGGAGGTAGCCGAGATAGGACAACGAGACGACGCCGGGATCGGTGCCGTGCCGCTCCATCAGATCGGAGTGCAGATCGGGGCTGTAGAGATTGATGCAGCGGTGCAGATGATGCTGGGAAGCTGCAAAACGGCCGCGATAGAGCATGGTCATCGCGATCGAGCGGTGCGCTTCGATCAGATAGCCGGTCTGCTGCGCCGGCTGCGTCCGCTCGTTGAGCCGCTCGCGCTTGGCGAATTTCAACAGCTCGACGCTGAGATCGTGCGCGCGGGTGAGATCGGCGCGGATGAAGTGGCAGACCCACAGGCCGCGGGTGGCGGCAAAGATCTTTTCGTCGTCGTCGAGCTGCTGGCCGAGCTCGAGCGCGCGGATGTAGTTCTCCTCGACCTCCTGGACCGCGTAGCCCTTGGCGGCGATCAGCGCGTTGCCGAGCGCGATGCGCAGCTCGAGCTCCATCTCGTCCGCGCCCTGCATCCGCGCATTGGCCTGCACGACGCTGAGACCGCGGCGCAGATGGCCGATCGCCTCCAGATTGGCACCGCTCTTGGCCGCCTGCTTGCCGGCCTTGAGCCAGAAGCTCGCGGCGCCCTCGCTCTGGCCGGATTCGGTCATGTGATGGGCGAGCAGCTCCGGTTCGCGCTCGGTCTTCTCCGGATACATCTCGGCAAGCACCTGGGCGATCCGCGAATGCAGCTTGCGCCGCTCGCTGTGCAGCAGGCTCGCATGCGCGGCGTTCTGGATCATGACGTGCTTGAAGGAGTAGAGCGCATCGGGCGGAAGACCGCGGCGCATGATCAGCCCGGCCTGCTCCAGATGATTGAGCGCCGCCTCGATCTGTTCGGCCGGCGTGTTGGCGACGGCATGCAGCGTCTCGTAGGAGAACTCGCGGCCGATGGTGGCGCCGATCTGCGCGATGCGCTTGAACGGCCCCATCCGGTCCAGCCGCGCCATCAGCGAGTCGGTCAGGGTTGCCGGGATCGCGAGCTGCCGCCACGGGCCCGACAGCACGTAGCGCCCATGCCGCTCGGTCAGCAGGTTGGATTCGAGGACCGTCTTGGTCAGCTCCTCCAGGAACAGCGGCACGCCGTCGGTCTTGACGATGATCTCCTCGACGACCTCCTTGGGCAGCTCTCTGCCGGCGACGCGCTCCACCAGCGTGGTGCGCAGCTGCCGGCTCAGGCGGTTCAGCACCAGCGTCGTGATGTGCGAATGCGCGTTCCAGCTCGGCTGGAATTCGGACCGCGCTGTGATGATGGCCAGGATCGGCCGGTTCTGCACCCGGTCGACCAGGAGATCGATCACCTCGCGGGAGGTCGGGTCGATCCAGTGCAGATCCTCGAACGCGATCACCAGCGGCATCTCGCGCGCAAGGCCGAGGAAATGATTGACCAGCGCCAGGGCGGTCGCATCCTTCTGCTGCTGCGGCGACAGCTCGAGCCGCGGATAGCGGTCGCCGGTCGGTATCGACAACAGCGCGGCAAACAGCGGCGTGACCTGCTCGATGTCGCCATGAGCGGCGGCAATCGCGCTCTCCAGGCTCGCCAGCGACAGCGCGGAGGCATCCTCGCGGTCGAGGCCAAGGGAGAATTTGAGCTGCTCGGCGAACGGATAGAATGCAGTGGACGTGTAATAGGGCGAGCACTGGAACGAGACCTGTCCATGCCGGTCGCCCGATATCCGCTCGAATATCTCCTGGATGATGCGCGACTTGCCGATGCCGGGCTCGCCGAACTTGACCACGACCTGACCGTCACCATCCTTGGCCTGCTCCCAGCGGCCCATCAACAGCGCGATCTCCTCCTCACGGTTGACCAGCGGCGTCAGTCGCGTGCCCATGGCGGCGGCGAATCGGGTCTCCACCCGCGAGGCGCGCACAACGTGCCAGGCCTGCGTCTTCTCGGATATCCCCTTCAAGGCGTGGACCCCGAGATTGCGGTAGTCGAACTTCCCCTTCAGCAGCGACTGGGTCGATGAGGAAATCACCACGCCATTGGGCGGCGCGAGGCCCTGCAGGCGCGCGGCGAGATTGACGGTTTCTCCGACCGCGGAGTCGCGCTCTTCGGTACCCTGTCCGACGAGGTCGCCGACCACGACGAGGCCGGTCGCGATCCCGATGCGGACGGCGGGTGCGTGGCTGAGCCCACCGCGCAGCTCGGTCGCGCGTGCGGTCGATAGCAATCGCACGATCTCGAGCCCGGCGCGCACCGCGCGCTCGGCATCGTCCTCATGTGCGGTCGGATAGCCGAAATAGACGAGGATACCGTCGCCGACGAAACGGGCGGCAAAGCCTTCGTAATGCTTGACCACGCGGACGCAGGTCTCGCGAAAGCTCGCGATCATGTCGCGGACGTCTTCCGGATCGAACTGCACGGACAGCGAGGTGGAATCCACCATGTCACAGAACATGGTGGTGAGCTGACGCCGTTCAGCGCCGACCTCCGTGCGCGTTTGCGGCACCATTGTCGCGGGCGCCTCGGCCGTTTCCGCCTGGAACAGCGCCGCCATCGCCCGCTGCAGCCGCTTGCGATCGCCGAGCGGCAATCCGAGCTCGACCAGATCGGATTCGGTCAGGTCGCCAATGACGTCGAGATCGAGACGGTGCTGTGCGAAGAGATCGGTGTAATGGCCGAGGCCGACGCCCTCGAGCCAGCGCTTCAGCCCGCCATCCCTTCCCGTGTCCGGCTCATTCTCCAGCATGGTGATTTCCGCCCGACCATAATTCCGTCGAAGGGCTTAGGGCCCCTCAACCACAGATTTTGCGGCCAAAACTTCACCTCAGACTGGACGCGTTCCCTGACTTCTTGGAAGAATAGCTCAATCGGATCAAAAGGGAACGGAATTGTCGGACGTCACACTCCCAGCCCCGGAGAAATCAAGCGGCACGGCAGCCGAAACCAAGACATTCGCCCATATCGGCGGCCTTCTCGATTTCTACGCCCGCAAGACGCCAGCGGCACCCGCCCTCCTCGCTCCGGGTCGACCCGTCCTCAACTACGGCGCGCTTGGCGAGGTGACGCAAAATCTTGTCGACACGCTGCGCCGGCTCGGCATCACCACTGCCGACCGGATTGCGGTTGCATTGCCGCGCGGCGCCGACAGCGCACTGGCGCTGATCGCGGTTGCCTCGAGCGGCGCCTGCGTCCCCGTCAATCCCGATCTGACCGCGGACGAGCTGCAGCGCTATTTCAGCGAACTGAAGCTGACCGCGCTCTTGACCCGGGCCGACATGAACTCGGCGAGCCGCGACGTCGCCAAGGCGCTGGATATCGCGGTGATCGATTTCGTGCCGGGACCGCAAGACGATCTGGGCGGCTGCAAATTCATCGGTCCGACGGTCGGGCCGGCGGCGACCGGGGGCGCCTCGCGCGGCGACGACGATGCGTTCATCCTGTTGACGTCGGGCACGGCAGCGCGGCCGAAGATCGTGCCGCTGACGCATCGCAATGTATGCCTGTCCGCCGCCAATGCCGGCCGCGTGCTGTCGCTCACCTCTCACGATCGCCTGCTCAACGTCCTGCCGCTGTTTCACGCCCATGGCTTGATCTCCGGCCTTCTGACGGCGTTGGCCGCAGGCTCCAGCGTGATCTGCACCGACGGCTTCGACGCACCGTCCTTCTTCGGCTGGATGCGGGAGCTGCAACCGACCTGGTACACCGCCGTGCCGACCATTCACCGCGCGCTGCTGACGGCGGCGGAATCCGACCCGGACCGCGCCCGATCGTCGTCGCTGCGCGTGATCCGCTCGGCCTCGGCCTCGCTCGCGCCCACGATCCTCGAAGGGCTGGAGGCGACGTTCGGCGTTCCCGTGCTCGAGACCTACGGCATGACCGAAGCGGCCTCGCAGATCGCAGCCAACCCGTTCGAGCTGCGCAAGGTCGGATCGGTCGGGCGCGCTGCCGGCCCCGAGATCGCCATCATGGACGAGACGGGCCGCGCACTTGCGAGCGGCGAGCGTGGCGAGATCATGCTGCGCGGACCGAACATGAGCCGCGGCTATTACAACGACGAGGCGGCGACGCAGGCCGCCTTCCGCAACGGCTGGTTCCGGACCGGCGATCTCGGCTATCTCGACCCTGACGGCTATCTCTTCATCGTCGGCCGCATCAAGGACGTCATCAACCGCGGCGGGCAGAAGATCTCGCCGCTCGAAGTGGAAGAAGTCCTGCTCAGCCATCCGGCCGTGCTGGAGGCTGGCGTGTTCGCGGTGCCGCACGAAAAGCTCGGCGAAAACGTCGCCGCCGTCGTGGTGCTGCGACCGGATGCCGAGGCGACCTCGGATCAGCTGCGCCAGTTCGCGCGCAGGCGGCTCGCTGCCTACAAGGTGCCGAGCTTGATCCGCAGCGTGGCAGCCCTGCCGAAAGGCGGCAGCGGCAAGGTCAAGCGCAACGCGCTGGCCGAGCTGATCGCCCAGCCGGAGGACGGCGACGAGGCGCGGCTGCCCCGCACCGCGCTGGAGACACAACTCGCCGCGATCTGGGCCGGCCTGTTGGAGCTGCCGCAGGTCGGCGTCGATCAGGACGTCTTCGCGCTCGGCGCGGATTCGCTCGCAGTGACGCAGATGCGCTCTCGTCTGCGCGAACGCTTCAACATCGACTTCTCGTTCGAGGACATCTTCGATTGCGCCACGGTCGCCGCGCTTGCAGCCCGGATCGACACCGCCGCAAGCCGTCGTGGGGCGGCACTGCCGGCCTGGCGGCAGGTGACGGAAGCAGACGCGCCGCTCTCGTTCCAGCAGCAGCGGATGTACGTGCTCTCGCGGCTCGATCCGACCCGCTACAATTACAACGTCGTCGAAGTCGCCGTGCTCAAGGGCCAGATCGACGTCGCCGCACTTCAGGCAAGCCTTGCGGCGATCTGCGCACGCCACGAGGCGCTGCGCTCGGTCTTCATCGAGCGGCAGGGCGAACCGGCGCAGCTCGTGCTGCAATCGCCGCCGCGGTTCGAGCGGATCAAGCTCAAGCCGTGTCCTGCCGACAAGCGGGCCGCAGTGATCAGGCGCGAGGCGCTCAAGCTCGCGCAATATCCGTTCGACCTGGCGCGCGAGCCGCCGCTGAAAGTCACCCTGCTGTCGTTCGATAGGACGAGCCATGCGCTGGTGGTCAATGTCCATCACCTCGTCACCGACGGCTGGTCGCAACGCCTGTTCTGGGAGGAGCTTGCCGCCCACTATGCCGCCGCACACAAGAAGAGCGTGGCGGCCCTGCCCGCGCCAGCTTTTCAATATCGCGACTTCGCGCTCTGGCAGCAGAGCTGGGCACAGACGCCGGCAGCCAAGGACCAGCTCGACTATTGGCGAGGCCAGCTCGACGGCGTCACCACGCTGCCGCTTCGGACCGACCGGCCAAGGCAGGAGGCCTGGAGCGGTCACGGCGCTCGCCACTATTTCGAGTTCTCCAAGGCTCTCTCGGGCGATGTCCGCGCATTGAGCCAGGATCAGGGCGTCACGCCCTTCATGACGCTGCTCGCGGTCTTCCAGTGCCTGCTGTTCCGCCACACCGGGCATGAGGACGTCGCGACGGGATCGCTGATCGCCAATCGCAACCAGATCGAGAGCGAGCGCCTGATCGGGTTGTTTGCCAACACGCTGATCCTGCGCAACGATTTTGGCGGCGACCCGAGCTTCGGCGAGATGTTGCGGCGGGTCCGGCAGGTCACGCTCGATGCCTACCGCAACCAGGACCTTGCGATCGAGGAGGTGTTGCGCGCATTGCAGATCGCACGCCGCAGTGACGGCAATCCGCTGTTCCGGATCATGTTCATCCTCCAGAACGCCTCGATCGAAGCGGCACGCTTTCCCGGCCTCTCGACGCGGCGGCTGGAGATCGATCCGGAAGTGGCGCGCTTCGACATCACGCTCGAGCTGGTCGAGGCCGACGGCCACTTCACCGGCTTCTTCGAATACGCCACCGACCTGTTCGACGCCGCGACGATCGACGGCATGGCGGCCCAGTTCAAGTCTCTGCTGAAGGCCGTCATCGCCGATCCGGAGCAGCGCATCTCGCGCCTGCCGCTCCTCAACGAGGCCGAACGCCGGCAATTGCTGGCGACAGGCCGGGGCGTGCCGTCCAATTTCACCACCCGCGGCAATGTGAGCGAACGCTTCGACCGCCAGGCCAGGACGACGCCGACCGCAATCGCGGTAACGGACGGACACACCTGCCTGAGCTATCGCGAGCTGGCGCGCCGCAGCCGGTCGGTTGCGCGCTGGCTGGTGCGCGAAGGGATCGGTGCCGAGAGCGTGGTGGCCTTGCTTGCGGATCGCGGCCCCGACTTGCTCGCCGCGATGATCGGGGTGCAGCGCGCGGGCGCGGCCTTTCTCAATCTCGATCCCGATCTTCCACCGGCGCGGCTCGCGACCATTCTCGGATCGAGCTGCGCCCGCATGCTGCTGACCGGCCGCGCGCGGTCACCCATGGTCGGCGCGCTGCTCGAACCGCTGGTCGAGCGCATCCCGGTGGCCGAACTCGAAGATACGATCGCCTCGGGATCGACCAAGCCGGCCCGTGCGGTACGGCGCGCAGCCTCCGGCCTCGCCTATCTCATCTATACGTCCGGCTCCTCCGGCGCGCCGAAGGGCGTCATGATCGAGCAGCGCGGCCTGTCGAACCATCTGGCCTCGCTGATTGCCGAGCTCGGCCTCTCCGCCAGGGACGTCATCGCGCAGTCCGCGCCGCAGAGCTTTGTCATCTCGGTCTGGCAGTTCCTGGCGGGCCCGATGGTCGGCGCGCGCGTGCATGTCTGCGACAATGCGATCGTGCAGGACCCGATCCTGCTGGCGCGGGAGATCGAACGCGAAGGCATCACGGTGCTCGAGATCGTCCCATCGCTTTTGCGCGTCATCGTCGAACGGATGAACGAGGCGCAAGTCCAGCGCGCCTTTGCGAGATTGCGCCTCCTGATCTCGACCGGCGAGCCGCTGCCCGTCGAGCTCTGCCGGGCCTGGTTCGCCCGCTGCCCGAAAGTGCCGCTGATCAACGCCTATGGCGCGTCGGAATGTTCCGACGACGTCTCCCTGCACCGCTTGACCAAAGCGCCGGCGACCGCGACGGGCAACGTTCCGGTCGGCGCGCCGCTGCCGAACACCCAGCTCTACGTGCTCGACGCCAACCTGCAGCCGCAGCCGGTTGGCGTGACCGGCGAGCTTTGCATCGGCGGCGCAGGCATTGGCCGCTTCTATGTCAACGATCCCGCGCAGAGCCGGCAGCGCTTCCTGCCCGATCCGTTCTCGCGCCAGCCAGGCGGTCGGCTTTACCGCACCGGCGATCTTGCCCGTCGCCGCGCCGACGGGACGATCGAATGCCTCGGCCGCGCCGACCATCAGGTCAAGGTCCGCGGCTACCGTATCGAGCTCAAGGAGATCGAGAACGCGCTGGCCGACCATCCGGGCGTGCGGGCCGGCATCGTCGAGCCGCGCCGCGAGGCGAGCGGCGACGTCAGGCTGATCGCCCATATCGTCGCAAAGCCCGACAGCCGGATCAGCGCCAGCGAGCTGCGCGAATTCCTGAAGAGCCGGTTGCCGGGCCACGCCATCCCGTCCGCATTCCTGTTCCTGGATCACGTACCGCTCAATGCCCATGGCAAGATCGACCGGTCCGCACTGCTGGCGCCGACGCAGCACGAGGCGCCCGGACCGGACGCGCCCGTGCCGGCGCGGCGCTTTACTGAAAAGGTGCTGTCCGACATCTGGATCGACCTGCTCAAGGTGGAAAGCCTCGGCGTCACCGACAATTTCTTCGACCTCGGTGGCCATTCGCTGCTGGCGGGCCAGGCGATGGCGCGCATCGCCCGCGCGCTCGGCGTGTCGCTGCCGATCAAGACCATCTTCGAGGCACCGACGATCGAGGAGCTTGCCCGGCGGGTCGACCAGGCCATGGCGGCGACGCCGCGCAAGCCTGTCGCAAGCGTGACGAGCCTGGCTGAAGCGAGCCGGGCCGACAGCGGCGGGCCAACGCTCTCGATCGCACAGGACCAGATGTTGCGGATCGAGCAGAACCTCCCGGGGTTGCCGCTGTTCAACCTACCCTTCGCCTTCCGTCTTCAGGGTCCGCTCGATGCGGCCGCCTTGGCACAGGCGATCGAGGACCTCGTGCGCCGGCACGAATCGCTGCGGACCGCGTTCGGCTGGAACGGCGAGGAGCCGGTCAGCCATATCGCCGCACCCGGATCCCTCGGCCGTGTCCTGACCATCGAGACGATCGGCGACGGTCACGCTCACAATAACAAGCGGCGCAAGGCCCTGGAGCTCCGGAAGATCGATCTTCTGATCCAACAGGAGACCTCTACGCCGGTCGACACGTCGCGCGCGCCGCTGCTCCGCGCCCGGGTGTTGCGGCTCCACGACGACGATCACGTGCTGCTGCTGACGCTGCATCACGCCATTGTCGACGGCTGGTCGATCGGCGTGCTGTTCGAGGAATTGTCGAGCCGCTATGCGGCGCTGGCCGGATATCCGTCGGTACCGCTACCGAAGCCGCCCCCGGCCTTTTCGGACGTCGCACGCTGGCAGCGCTGGTGGTGCGGCACGGACGCCGCCCGCCGGCAGGCGGCGGATTGGACGGAAAATTTGCGCGGCGCGGTCCCTGTCTTCGACGGCGAATCGAGCCCGGGCGCGTCCACCGGGCATCATCCGGTCAATCTGGATCGTGAGCTGCTCAGCCGGCTCACGGCGTTCGCCGGCCGGCACAATTGCACGCTGTTCATGTGCCTGCTCACCGGTCTGAAGGCCTTGCTGCTGGCCCGGACGGGTCGCACCGACATCTCTATCGCCACCGCCATGGCCAATCGCGCCCAGCCGGACACCGACCGAATCGTCGGCCCGTTCGAGAACACGGTGATCGTCCGCACCAAGATCACGCCGGAGCTGTCGTTCACGCAGGCGCTGGTGCGGGTACGCCAGAGCGTGCTCGACGCGCATGCGCGGCAAGAGCTGCCCTTCAACATCCTGGCTAACCATCTGGAGCGGGAGGGGATCGATCCGGCCTTGCTGCTCCAGGTCTATTTCACGCTGCAAAACCCGCTGCGCCAGCCGCTCGATCTGCCGGATCTCACGACAGGATCGATCGGCAACATCGCACGCGAAGGTCAGCCGGTGCTCCCGATCGACCAGACCTGGCTGTCGCTGATGCTCAAGGAGCGCCCGACCGGCATCACCGGCTCATGCAATTACAAGCGCGAGCTGCTCGACGGCCGCACGGTCGGCGCGTGGATGGAGGATCTCGTTGCGCTGCTGGGGGCCGCGGTCGCCCAGCCCAACACGCCGCTCGACGGATTACTCGCGCGCAACGCGGCGTGAGCGGATGACATCACGGACGAATACGGGTTCACTCGTCAAAGCTGTGCATGACCAAGTTGCATCTTGATTATTTGGCGTCGTCGCGCAAGATTATTCCGGCGTTTTGATTTGGACGATTATTTTCAACCGGGGGAGTGTTATGGGTTTCATCAAATTTACCAAGGGTACCTCGTTGAGCGACAAGGACCGCAAGGCCCTCCAGAAGCTGCTCGGTGCCGAGAAGAAGAAACTCCAATCCGCGCTGAAGGACGTCGACGCCAGCCTTTCGGTGCTTGGCGGCTCGAAGAAAGCCAAGAAGAAGAAGAGGTAAGATTCGTCGGCCGGGACGCCGTACGAATCTTCAAGCTTCGCTTTTCGGGGATGGGCCGCTCGCGTGTCGAGTTAAGGTCTCGCACAAGCTTGCGCCTGTAAACCGGCCTGCAAATCGACAAGAATTCGCCCGGGTGGACCGCTAGAAGCGGTCCGCTTGATTGATTCTTGCTCAGTTGTTTCTTCCGTCGGGACCGGGGATCATCCCTCGGCCTGACGCAAAAGGCCCAATTGATGGCGGACGACAGAATTGAACTCTTTGTCGGACTGATCGAGTCCATTGACGCACCGGGCGCGGTCGAGGCGTGCCGACGGCTGCTCTCGGTCGACGAACGGGTCCGGGCCGATCGCTTCATGTTCGAGCGGCACCGACGGCAATATATTTTCGCGCATGCGATGCTGCGCCTGGCGCTGTCGCAGATCGCCTCCAACGTCGCGCCGTCCGACTGGTCCTTTGCAGCCGGCCGCTATGGGCGGCCGTTTGTCGCAGCGCCCGCGACCTCGAGCGCGCTGCATTTCAGCCTGTCTCATGCCGACGGCTGCGTCGCCTGCGTGGTGTCGAGGCATGAGTCCGTCGGCGTCGACGTCGAAACCGTGTCGCGGCGGGTGGCGCCGCTGTCCACCGCGCTTCGCTTCTTTGCGCCGGAGGAGGTCGAAACGCTGCGCGGACTGCCGGAGCCCGCGGCGACCGAGCGCTTCTTCGACTATTGGACGCTCAAGGAGGCCTATCTGAAGGCCAGGGGCTTTGGGCTCAATCTGCCGCTCGACGCTTTCGCGATGCAGGTCTCGCGCGAGGCCATCGAGATCAGCTTCAAGCCCGATATCGCCGACGATCCCGACGGCTGGCGCTTCTCGCTGTGCTCGCCCTCGCCCTCGCATCGCCTCGCGATCGCCGACGGCTCCCGTGCGAACGGTGGCCTTCCCATCAGCCGCAATGCCTGGCCGCTCCAGGAAGCGGCTGAATGACGCCGCCGCGGCTGCGCGTCTTTCCCGCGATTTCGCGCAACCGCGACCCCCAGAAATATATCGGCGAGCTGATGCGGGTGGCTGAGTTCGCCGACCGCAACGGCTTCGAAGGCATTTTGCTGTTCGAAGGCAACGACGTGTTCGTCGAGCCCTGGGCGATGGCCCAGCACATCATGGCTGCGACGACGCGCTCTTCGCCGCTGATCGCCGTCAATCCGGTCTACATGCACCCGTTCACCGCGGCGAAATTCGTCTCCTCCCTGGCGCAGCTTCACGGCCGCAAGGTCTATCTCAACATGATCACGGGGACGGCGGTCAGCGACTTGCAGGGGCTCGGCGACGACCAGTCGCATGCCGACCGCTATATCAGGCTCGGAGAATTCGTGGGGCTGATGCGGCAGTTGCTGGCGAGCCCGCGACCGGTGAATTTCGCGGGCCGCTTCTACCGTGCGCACCATCTGCAGCTTCGCCCGCGCCTGCCGGCGGAGCTGATGCCCGAATTCCTGATCGCGGGGCAATCCGAGGCGGCCCAGCGCGTGGCGAAGGAGACCGGCTGCATCAAGATGCAGATGCTGCCGCCGGATCTCGATCGCGGCCTTGACGCGCCCGGCATGAATTTCGGCATCTTCGCCCGCGAGGGACGCGAGGAGGCGCGGCAGGCCGCAAAACTGCGTTTCCGCGACAACCCTGACGATCGCGAGCTTCTCGTGCTCACCATGGAGAACACCGATTCCGTGTGGAAGCGGCATCTCTATGCCGGCCAGAGCGGCGAGCTCGGGGACAATGGCTATTGGCTACTACCGTTCCTGACCTTCCAGGCCGACTGTCCCTATCTCGTCGGCAGCTACCAGGAGATCGGCGCGAAGCTGAAGGACTTTGCGGCCAAGGGCCTGACCACCGTTATGCTCGACATGGTCGCCGACGAGACCGAGATGCAGCACGTCTGCAAGGCGCTCGCGGCGAGCGGGATGTTTTAGATCACTCTCGCCGTCATGGCCGGGCTTGTCCCGCCATCCACGCCTTGCTCCACGCTCGAAGAACGTGGATGCCCGGGACAAGCCCGGGCATGACGACCAACGCGGGAAGAGGTGAAGATCCCTCACCGCGCCTCTTCAAATCCGGCCAGCACCGAGGTCAGGTTCGCGCCCAGAATATCCGAGAGATAACCGCCCTCCTGCACGAACACGGTCGGCAGGCCCATCCTGGCGATGGCCTGGCCGATGCGGCGGAAGCCGGGCGTGGTGACGGCCAATCCCTTGAGCGGATCGTGCTCGGAGGCATCGAGGCCGAGCGCGATGACGAGGGCACCGGGGGCAAAGGACTCGATCGCCTTGCGCGCGACGTCCATCGCCTGGATGTAGCCGTCATCGCCGGTGCCGATGGCGAGCGGGATGTTGAGATTGGTGCCGAGGCCGGGCCCCTCGCCGCGCTCATGGGCATAGCCCCACACATAGGGATAGTAGGCAATGGGATCGGCGTGGATCGACACCGTGTAGACGTCGGGCCGGGCGTAGAAGATGCCTTGCGTGCCGTTGCCGTGATGGACGTCGACGTCGAGGATCACGACGCGCTCGTGCTTCTGCCGCAGATGCGCGGCGGCGATCGCGCTGTTGTTGAGAAAGCAGAAGCCGCCGGCCATGTCGCGATAGGCGTGATGACCGGGCGGACGGCAGAGCGCATAGGTCGCATCCTCACCGTCCATCACCATCTGCGCGGCGGTGACCGCAACGTCGGTTGCGGCACAGGCCGCCGCCCAGGTGCCCGGACCGATCGGCGCCGCGGTGTCGGCGGTGTGCCAGCCGAGCTTGCCGACGATGTGGGTCGGATAGGTCGCAGCGTGGCGCACCGGATGGATGTTGCCGATCATCTCCGGACCGGAATCGCCAAGCGCGGTCCAGGCGTCCCAGGCTTCGCTCAGGAACGACAGATATTCCGGACTGTGAATGCGCGCGCGAGGGCCCTGTCCGAATGTGGTCGGCTCGACCAGCTGGTGCTTGCCGTCCTTCAACCCCTTCAGCAGGCGGTCGGCGCGCTCCGGCTGCTCGGTGGTGCGCTTGACGACACCGCGAACCAGGAAGAATTGCGGATCGTGGCTGCGGTGCAGTTCGGTATGGACGGCTTTCACTCAAACACTCCGTGCTTGCATGCTCTGGTCTTGACGCGTTTTCTTCACGCGAACCGGTATCCACTTCGCTCGAAAACGCTGTTGAGGCGGCGCCACAGACGTCTTGATCGCTGCGGCGGCCAGATGCAAGCAAGAAGAATGCCGTCTCGCCCTGCGGCGGAAGCAGATCGCAATCGGCGCTCAGCAGCGCCCGCGCTGCAGGCAGTGCTCGCGGCCCGGCTGATCGGTGCGGAAGGACTCGATGAAGCCGCCCTGACGCTGGGTGACGAAGACGGTCTTGCCGTCGCTGCCGCCGAAGGCGAGGTTGGTCGGCTCCTTGGCCTTCAGCGCGATCTCCCGCTCGACCGCGCCGTTCGGCTTCATCAGCGCAATCGTGCCCTTGAGAATGCGCGCGACATAGAGCCGGCCGGCAACGTCGGTGCGCAGTCCGTCGACGGTGTCGGGCTGAAACGCCTTGACGAGTTTGGCAGCCGTCAGCTCGTTGCCGTTGATCGCATAGGACCAGATCTGGCCGCTGCTGGATTCGCCGACATAGAGCGTCTTGCCGTCAGGGCTGAGATCGATGCCGTTGGTGGTGCCCATCGCGCGCGGCGCCGACATGATCTGTCCCTGCACCGTGCCGTCGGCGGCTTTCGTAATCCGCCAGATATGGCCTTCCCGGCCCTTCCAGTTCGGATCGCTCGCATAGATCGTGCCCTCGCGGGCGATCGTGATGTCGTTGGGCTGGTTCATCTCGTCGGAGTGAAACCAGATGCCCGGCTCGGTCGTCCCCTTCGCAATCGCGAAGATGTTGTGCTTCTTGTAGTCGGCGATGAACATGGTGCCGCTCCGGTCGAAGCGGATGGCGTTGCCGACACTGCCATCGGGCAGCGCCGTGAACGGCTCCGACGCGGTGCCGCCGGCGGGCAGCCGGCCGATGGTGCCGGGCCTGCCGAGATTGACCACGAACAAATTGCCCTCGAGGTCAGCCGCCGGACCCTCGATGCCGAAGGTGTATTCGCCGGGAGGCGTCACCTGCGCACTCTCGAACAGCTTCGTTTCCGCATGGGCGGACGCAGCCGCGACGGCGAGTAGGACGCTACTGCACAGGCACCAGAAATTCCTGCCGGATGTAATAGCCATCGCCGTCGGTGCACTCGCCATTCAAATAGGGATCGGCCGGCCGGAAGAATCGGCTGAAGCCGGGTTTGTCTACAGCGCTCCTTTGTGTCACGACAACGACCTTTCCGGCCGGTATTTCGCCGCATTCCTTGCTGGTTTTGCCAAAGAACTTGCGCTGCGGCGGGCCCGGCTTGATCCGCATCCGCGTACCCGGAACCATTGTCGCGACGAGCAGATCCGCCGTGTCCAGCAGACGTTTGTAGCCGGGCTCGGTCTTCGGCAGGCTCTCGCCGCCCGGCGGCATCAGCTTCTCCGCGCCGAGACCGCGGAGCCGCGTGCGCAGCTTGCCGGCGTCGGGATCGCCGGGATAGATCCAGCCGTCCTGCGAAAGCATGAAGCGGAGCACCGTTGCATCCTTCTCCGCCTCCGATTGGCCGCCCTTCAAGCCGAAATCGGAATGGCAGCCGACGCAATGCTTCTCGACGAGGCCTTTGCGCAGCGTGGTCAGCCGGGCGCTGTTCTGCGCATCCCTGGCGACGAAGGCCGCGAGCTGGTCGATCATCGCCTGGCTGCGCATGTCGCACGGCAGCGGTGGCGGCGGATCACCCGCGGCACGATCGATCCGGATCACCGTCTGGTTCTTGTCCTCGACCAGCCAGATCGCGCCGTCTTCCGCGACCGTCATGCCGACCGGCGCACCTTGCGGCCGCGCGCCGTTGACGCGGTGCCAGCCTGCGATCAGCTCGTCGAACGGCGCGGCGGCGACCTCGCCGGCGTCGGACTGAAAACTGCGCACCGGATCCGCGGCGCAACTGACGTGGTAGCGCACCGGCGCGGGGGAAGGCTTGGGGAAGCCGCGATCGTCGACGTCGTAGACGAGGACGCGGCTTCCGGTCGGACGATATCCGTGGAGGCCGACCAGCAGCTTGCCCTCCAGCTCCGGAAATTTGCTGCCATGATAATAGAGCATCGCGAGCGGCGCGCCGTGCGGCGGCATCAGCGAGAGCGGCGGCTTGTAGAGCGCGTTGGCCGTGCAGAGCGATTTGTAGAGCCCGCCTTGCAGCACGTTCCTGAATTCCGGGCTCGGCGTCGACAGATCGTAGCAATAGGGCCAGCCATAGTGCCTGCCCTGCTCGATCGCGTTGATCTCCTCGTTCGGCTTGAAGATGTCGGGCAAGTCGCGGCTGTTCTCGCCCTGCAGGAAGGCGTAGCCGGCCTCGGGAAACTTCGGATGCAGCGCCAGCGCCATCGAATTGCGCAAGCCTCGCGCATAGACGGTGTGCGGCGGATCGGCATCGCCGGGCTTCAGCGCCGGGAAGACACCACCCGGGGGCGGCGTGAACAGCCAGATTGCTGCCATCGCGAAAGCGCCCTCGGCCGCCGCGCAAGGCTTTGTGATTGGCGCCGGCGTGATGCAGTCGTCGCTGTGCGAGCCGACATTGACGAATAGCCGTCCGTTCCAGTCGAAGACAAACTGCTTGAGCGGATGCGCGCTCTCCTGGAGCCTTGTGCCGTCGGGAAGCGTGATCCGGCGGCCCGGCATATGACGGATGATGGTCTCGACCGTGCCGCGCGGATTGTCGGCGATGGGATCGAACCGGAAGATGGTCTCGGCGGTCGAGGCGTAGAGCTTCCTGTCCGGACCGATGGCGAGGCCGAACGGATATTCGATTCCCGCCAGGAGCTCCCTGAACCGCTGGCCCTGGGCCGCGCGCGGATCGAGCAGCAACAGCCGTCCGTCGGTGTGGCCCCAGCCACCCATGTCGGCCACCACGAACAGCTCCCGGCCCGGCAGCTGGACGATCGCGCGCGGGAATTTCAGGCCATCCTCTTCGCTGGCGACGAGCCCGGCGCAAAATCCGGCCTTCATGTCGATCTGGATCCTGGGAAAAGCGAGATCGCCATTGCCGCAGGTTTCCGCGCCGATCGCATAGCCGCTGCGGCGGAGCGGCTCCGATGACGCCGCCGAGATGAGCCCAAGCAGGGCCGCCAACACCCCCGCACACGCGCGCAGGCTTCGGCGTTCACGCCTGGATGTGAAGTAGCTCACGGCGGCCCCCCAGATTTCCCCCGAAAAAGCTGTTTCATGCCGTCCGAACGCCGTCCAGCCGAACATCACTCGCCTGTGATTAAACCTGTAACGACCTCTGAGCCGACCAATATCCGTAGATTCCCTTACCGGGCTCGACCCGAATGTTTCGCGAAGGCTTCGGGTGGTATCGATTTGCCATCCAAGTTGCTCCGCCAGGAGGCGCATATGGTCCAGGTCTATTTTCACTGCTCCAACACCGAGGGCACGCTGATCGACCGCTACGGCGCCGCCGTCTCCAATCTCACGGAGGCGCGCGACCGTGCCTCCCAGATCATGAATTCGATGATCCAGACGCCCGGCGCTGAAGACTGGCGCGATTGGGTGATCCATGTCAGCGGCTCCGACGGCGAGGATCTGTTCGATCTTCCTTTCACCGCCATGCTCGGCAAGCCGCATTGAGGTGATGTCATGTTGCTCGCTTCACTGAGCCTGTTCCGCCAGCCCGTGAACTTCGTCGCCGCCAAATGGCAGACGCTGATCAGGGTCGCGGGCGACCCCTACCGCCCCGAGTTGCACTACATGCGCGGGCCGGGCCCCAAATGGCGCGCCAAGTATCAGGGCAGCCGGCTGAACCGCTCGCTCTGAGCGCTACGGCCTCGCCGCTTCCAACTCCGTCTCTCCTTCGTCATGGCCGGGCTTGTCCCGGCCATCTACGTTTTTGGACGTGGGTCAAAGACGTGGATGCCGGACATAGGCGAGCGTAAGCGACGCCGTCCTTCGGACGGCTATGCCTGGGCATGACGAGTAGGGCAAGCGGTCCCTACCTCACCTCCCGGTAAACGTAGCCTTGCGCTTCTCAACGAAGGCATTGCGCCCCTCGATCGCGTCCGCGCTCTTGCGAACCACCGCCTGGAGCTCGATCTCGCGGCGGAACTGCGCCTCGTAGGTCGCCTGCTCGCTCTCCTCGACGAGCAGGCGCGTTGCCACCAAAGCGCGTGTCGGGCCCTCCGCCAGACGGCGCGCCAGAATCAGCGCCTCGTCCATCAGCTTCGCGTCGTCCACGACCAGCCGCACCAGGCCGATCTCCTGGGCCCGTTCGGCCGTCAGCGGCTCGTTCAGCAGCATCAGCTCGAGGGCGCGCTGGCGGCCGATCAGCCGCGGCAACAGCCAGGTCGAGCCGAGGTCCGGCACCAGCGCGATGCGGCTGAACACCTGGATGAAGCTCGCCGACCGCGCCGCCACGATCATGTCGCCGGCCATCGCCAGGCTGAAGCCGCCGCCGGCCGCGACGCCATTGACGGCGACGACGACGGGCACGCGGCATTCGCGCAGCGCCTTGAAGGCGGGCCAGTAGAGGCGCATGACGCCGGCAGCAAGATCCTCACCCAGCGCTTCCGACGCCTTCAAATTCTGTCCTGAGCAAAAACCGCGCCCCGCGCCAGTGAGGATCAGGGCTCGAATACCCTCGTCCTGCGCCATCTCGCCGATGGCGGTGGCGAGCGCGCCGAGCAGGTCCGGCGTCATCGCGTTCAGGCTCGCCGGCTCGTCCAGCGTCAGGATCCCGACCGCGCCATCCCGCGTCTGTTTCACACCAGCCATGTCGCGTCTCCCTTTGGATTTTCTCGTTGGTGGCAATGTGCCATCCTTCGCATGCGCCGCCAATGCCGAGCTTCCGCGCCAGCACAGCTGGCGCCAGAACAACAGAGATCAAGACGACATCATGCCTCATCAGTTCAGCCTCAACCAAACCGTCCGCAAACCCGCCGTCACCTCCAAGGGCGGCATCGTCGCCTCGCAATCGCGGCGAGCGGCCGAAGTCGGGGCGCAGGTGCTGGCGGCGGGCGGTGACTGCGTGGACGCGATTGTGGCGACCACCATGGCGCTGAATGTGCTGGAGCCCTGGAATAGCGGCATCGGCGGCGGCGGTGCGATGGTGCTCTACCGCGCCAAGGAAAATCGCTTTGAGGTGATCGACTACGGCATGTGCGCGCCGCAGAGCCTGCGCGTTGCCGACTATCCGCTCAGCGGCGAAGGCGCGGCGTCCGATCTCTTTCCCTGGCCGCGGGTGAAGGACGATCGCAACATCCACGGCCCCGGGTCGATCGCCGTGCCCGGCGTCGTCGCCGGGATGGAAGAGGCGCATCGCCGTTACGCCAGAATGCCGTGGAAGGATCTGGTCGCGCCGGCAGCCAGGCTCGCCGGCGAAGGCCTGCTGGTCGATTGGTGGACCACGGTGACGATCTCGGGCTCGGCCGCCGATCTCAGGCGCTATCCCGCGAGCGCAACGGCGTTCCTGAAGGATGGGCTGCCGCCGAGCGCGCCATGGGGCATCAAGGCCGAGACGCGGCTGCCGCAGGACACGCTGAAGGCGACGCTGTCGCATCTCGCCGAGGCCGGACCGCGCGATTTCTACCAGGGCGATCTCGCCAGGAGCATCGCCTCCGACATCAAGGCCGATGGCGGTTCGCTGTCGGTCGAGGACCTCGCCGCCTTCCGCGCGCATCTGCGCGAGCCGCTGGCGATCCCGTATCGCGGCGGCAAGGTGTACGCGACGCCAGAGCTCACGGCCGGGCCCACCATGGCGCACGCGCTGCGCCTGTTGCAGCAGAGCCTGAAGCCGGCAAGCGCGCCGGACGCAGCCGCCTATGTCGAATATGCGCTCGCTCTGCAAGCGGCCTTCCGCGAGCGGCTCAAGGACATGGGCGATGCCGACGGCAAACGCTCGCTCGGTGCGGAATATCTGGCGCCCGCCTGCACCACGCATTTCTCCGTGGTCGACCGACACGGCAACATCGCCGCGGTGACGCAGACGCTGCTCTCGTCCTTTGGCTCGAGATATGTGACGCCGCACACCGGCATCGCCATGAACAACGGCATCATGTGGTTCGATCCGACACCGGGCACCACCAATTCGCTCGCGCCCGGCAAGCGCTGCCTCTGCAACTACACGCCCGTCATCGCCGAGACCAGGGACGGCAAGCGGCTCGCGGTCGGCGCCTCAGGCGGCCGCCGCATCCTGCCGTCGGTGATGCAGCTCGTGTCGTTCGCGATGGACTTCGGCATGGACCTCGATGCCGCCATCCACCAGCCGCGCATCGACGCCAGCGAGGGCGCGGTGGTGATCGGCGATGCTCGCTTGCCTGAGGACGTGCGCAAGACGCTGGGCTCGCGCTTCGACTATGAAGAGACCCGCGTGCAGGCTTTGCCGCAAAAATTCGCCTGCCCGAGCGTGGTGATGCGCGAGGGCGACACGAATTCCGGCGCGGTCGAGATCTTTCAGCCCTGGGCCGAGGCGGTGGCAGAAGCCTGAGCGTTCGTCGAATAAGAAGCGGGCGCTAGCAGGACGCGCAACTGCTTCAACGGGTCATCGCGCCCACGCGGCCACGACGCGAGCCTCTCTCGTGTCCCGGACGCGCTGCAGCGTTCTTACGCTGCTGCGCAGCGTCCGGGGCACGTTCGACGCGCAGATCAGTGCCAGACTGCGCCAGCTTGCGTTGATTCGATGCGCCATCGCGCATCTCCGCGAGCGTCACGACTCCTCCACATTCGCAGGGAACTTACCTACCCGTCGTTCATTGATTGAACGGACAAATGCGCTCGCCCCAGTGGAGGACATGATGAAGAAACTTGCGCTCGCCGCGTCGCTGATCCTTGCAGCCGGCCTCACATTCACCAGTCCTGCCCTGGCCAAGGGCGGGCATGGTGGCGGACATGGAGGCGGACATGGGCACGGCCATGGTCATGGTCATTCGATGGGCCATCATCACCACGGCTCACCGCCGGGATGGTCGCGCGGACGCAAGGTCGGCTGGCGCGGTCACGGGTGCCCGCCCGGCCTGTGGAAACAAGGCCGCTGCTGAAGTCGGATATCTGCCAATGATGCAAGGCGCCGCTCCTGACCGGGCGACGCCTTCTTCACATGCCGAGCCGGTCCCGTATGCGGCCCGCAATCACCGCGGTCGTCACACCCACCGGCCAGAAGGCGTGCATCGGGATCGGCTTGATGCCCGTGATGGGCATGTCGATCTCGGCCTTGGCGCCGCCGATCAGCCGGCGGGCGAGCTGCGCCCCCATCGCGGTCGCGAGCGCGACGCCGCGGCCGTTGCAGCCGAGCGAGATCAGGATGCCTTCGGCAGGCTCATGCACATGGGGATAGTGATCCCCGGTGATGGCGAGACGGCTATTCCAGCCGTGAGTCCAGGCAACGCCTTTCAATTGCGGCCACAGCCGCTCGGCATAGCGCATGAGATAGGCGACGTCGTGCGGCGACTTGATCCAGCGCATCGGGCCGCGGCCGCCCATTAGCAGGCGGTTGTGCTGGTCGATGCGGTAATAGACGGTGATGTGGCCGCTCTCGTACAACACGGACCGCGTCGGCATGATCGAGCGGGCCACCGCATCGGAGAGCGGCGCCGTGGCCGCGATCGACGAGAACACCGGCACGATGGTGCGGCGGAGCGCGGGCCAGAGATCCCCGGTAAAACCGTTGGTGGCGAGCAGGACCTTGTCGGCATGAACCACCGCCCGCGGCGTCTCGATGCGCCAGCTTCTGCCATCGCGGCGCAGTGACAGCGCCGGCGTCTCGCCATGCACCTTCGCGCCGGCCGAGATCGCGGCGCGTGCGAGACCACGGGCGTAGCTGAGGGGATGCAGATCGCCGCCGCGCGCATCCAGCATGGCGCCGATGTAGCGGTCGGTGCCGGTCATCTCGCGCAGCTGCTCGCGGTTCAGATATGTCACCGGCATGCCGCGGCGGATGCATTGCTGCGCCGTCGTCTCGATCGCCGCGGCGCTGGTCGCGTTATAGGCCGCACGCAGCGTGCCGTTCTGCCGCGCCTCGCAGGGGATCTGGTAACGGCGGATCAGGTCATGGGTGAAGTTGGTGGTGCCGTAGGAGAACGCGATCATGCGGCGGCCGAGGTCAGCGCCGAAATCGGCCTCGATCTGATCAGGATCGTGCTTCAGACCGGGATTGGTGTGGCCGCCATTGTTTCCGGACGCGCCCCAGCCCGGCTCCTGCGCCTCCAGCACCAGCGCCTCGACACCCTGCTCCGCCAGATGCAACGCGGTGGACAGGCCGGTGTAACCACCGCCAATGATCGCGACCGAAACATTCTTGCCCGTATCGAGCGGCGGCGTGGCAACCGGCGCGACGGCGGTGTCGGCATAGAGCGAGGGCGGCAGAGGCAGGCGCGCAGGCATGGCGAAGTCCGGTCAGAGCGGATGCAGCACACGCCGCAAGAAATCCTGCGTGCGCGGATGCTGGGGTTGGTTGAGCAGCGCCTTGGCCGGCCCCTGCTCGACGATGACACCGCCGTCAATGAACAGCACGCGGTCGGCAACGTCGCGGGCAAAGCCCATCTCGTGGGTGACGACCACCATGGTCATGCCGTCGTCGGCGAGCTTGCGCATCACGCCGAGGACATCGCCGACCAGTTCAGGATCGAGTGCCGAGGTCGGCTCGTCGAACAGGATCGCCTTGGGCTGCATGGCGAGGGCCCGCGCGATCGCGACGCGCTGCTGCTGGCCGCCGGAGAGTTGCGGCGGATGCGCATCGGCCTTCTCGGCAAGCCCGACCTGGGCGAGCAGCGCGCGGCCGCGATCGAGCGCCTGCGCGCGCGATTCCTTCTTCACATAGAGCGGTCCTTCGATGACGTTCTCAAGCGCGGTGCGATGCGGAAACAAATTGAAGCGCTGGAACACCATCGAGACCTGGGTGCGGATGTTCACGATCGACGGCGCGTCGCGGTCGACCTTGAGCCCCTCGACGCTGATCTCGCCGCGGTCGTAGCTCTCGAGCCCGTTGATACAGCGCAGGATGGTGGACTTGCCGGAGCCGGAGGGACCGACGATGCAGACCACCTCGCCCTTCTGCACCGAGGCCGTGATGCCCTTGAGCACCTCGTTCTCGCCAAAGCTCTTGTGGACGTCGCTCAGTTCGATCATCGCTTGCCGGCCCGCTTCTCGAAGTGACGGACCAGCAGGATCAGCGGGATGCTCATGGTGAGGTACATCAGCGCAACAAGCGTGAACACGCTGGTGTTCTTGAAGGTCGAGGACGCGATCAGCTTGCCCTGCAGTGCGAGCTCGGCGACCGTGATGGTCGAGGCCTGCGAGGAATCCTTCAGCATCATGATCATGACGTTGCCGTAAGGCGGCAGCACGATGCGCACGGCTTGCGGCAGCACCACGCGGCGCATGGTGAGCCACCAGCCCATGCCGATCGACTGCGCCGCCTCGATCTGGCCCTTGTCGATCGCCTCGATGCCGGCGCGGAAATTTTCCGCCTGATAGGCCGAATAGGCGATGCCGAGCCCGAGGATCGCCGCCTGCAAGGCCGACAGCGTGACGCCGAGATCGGGCATCACGAAGTAGAGATAGAACAAGAGGACGATGATCGGGATGCCGCGGATCACGTTGATCAGGCTGGCGCTGATCATCGACAGCGCCTTGATGCCGGAGACCCGCATCATCGCCCAGATCAGGCCGAGCACCGTCGAGAGCAGCAGCGAGCCGATGGTGACGACGATCGTCAACACGACGCCGTTCATCAGGATCGGGAAGAACTCGGCGGCGTCGTGCCAGAAGCCTTTCATCGGCAAGCCTTCACAAAAGAGCCTTCATCGATCCGAACTTATCGATCAGCCCTGAGCCTTGAGGCCCCATTTGTCGAGGATCTTGTCGATGGTGCCATTGGCCTTCAGCTTCGCCAGCGAAGCGTTGATCCTGCCGAGCAGCGCGGCCTCGCCCTTGCGTACGCCGATGCCGACCGAGCCGACGGTGACGGGCTTGTAGCCGTCAACGAGGCGCACTTCGGGGAAGCCGCCCTGCTTCAGGTTATAGGCGAGGATCGGATAATCGGCGTAGCCGGCCTTGAGGCGGCCGGTGTTCACGTCGCGCAGGATGTCCGGAATGGTGTCGTAGGCCTTGACGTCCGCGAACAGGCCAGACTTCTTCAGCGCGTCGACGAAGGCGGTGCCGACCTGGGCGCCGACCGTCTCGCCCTTCAGATCCTCTTGCGTGGCATAGGCCTTGGTGTCGCTCTTCGGCACGACGAGGCCTTCGCCATAGGTGTAGATCGGATCGGAGAAGTCGACGACCTCCTTGCGCGGCGCGGTGATGAACATCGCGGCGGCGATGATGTCGATCTTGCTCGAGGTCAGCGACGGGATCAGTGCCGAAAACTGCATCGGCTCGATCTGCACGTTGAAGCCGGCATCCTTGCCCACTTCGGTGACGAGATCGACCATGATGCCCTGGATGGTGTTGGTCTTGGTGTCGAGGAAGGTGAAGGGAATGCCTGTCGGGGTCGAGCCGACCTTCAGCACCTGCTGCGCCGAAGCGGGCGTTACGGCTGCCAGTGCGAGCGCCGCGACCGCGGCCAGACCAAAACGCTTCATCGCATCCTCCTTTGGGGCTGGCCGATGGCGGCGCTCGCGGGTGTTGCGAGTCGAGCCGTTTCGGCCTATTTTCACCAATATGAAAATTTGGTCACACTTTCGCTGATGATGCAAGTGGTTTTCATGCACATGAAGGAAGCGGTTTGACGTGAGCGGTGGCAAACGAATGCGCAAACCGGCGGCAACCAAGCCGGCGAAGCGGGTGAAGCCCAAAGCCGTCACCAAGCCGGCGGAGCCTGCGATGGACGTCGCGGTCGGCCGCCGCATCCGGGATCTCAGGCGCGTCAGGCAATTCTCGCTGGAGACGGTCGCGGCGCGCACCTCACTGTCGATCGGCTTTCTCAGCCAGATCGAGCGCGGCCTGTCGTCACCATCGCTGCGCGTGCTGGCGACGCTCGCCGACGTGCTCGGCGTCGGCATCGCCGCACTGTTCGGCGCAAGCCCGAGCGCCGACGGCACCTCCGATCAGGTGGTGACGCGTGGGCTGCAGCGGCCCGAGCTGAAGCTCTGGCGCACCGGCGTCTCCAAGCAATTGCTGAGCCCGGCCAGCGCTGACAACAAGCTCAATCTCTTCCTGGTGCATCTGGAGCCCGGCGGCTCCACCGGCGACGAGCTCTACACCCATGACGGCGAAGAGGCCGGCCTCGTGCTCGAGGGCGAGATGATGCTGACGGTGGACAGCGAGACATGGTCGCTGAAGACCGGCGACAGCTTTCGCTTTGCCAGCCGAAGGCCGCACCGGTTTTCAAATCCGGCCGAGGATGCGAAGGCTGTGGTGCTGTGGGTGAACTGCGTGACGGGCTAGCCGAGCTTACGATCAAGCAAGGCGCTCACAGGGAACTGCATCGCATAGATCATGCGACAGACTTCATAGCGGTGTAGCAGCCCCCTCTCCTAGGCCCACTGAGGCTGTGAATGCGGAGCATCGTGGACCGTGGGAGAGCAACCGTCAGTTAGCAGCTTGAAGTAAATATGATAGATCAAGTTGAACAGAACTTCGCAGTATATACTTGGATTGTTATAACCATTTTCCCTCGAGTAGCGGTGGGGTACAAAGCCCGACCTGCAGATATTGTAGACCGGACACTCGGAACATTTTTGGGGTACCCGTTCCGTCTGGTTCAACTTCTTGAAAGTAGGATCATCAAAGACCCTCGAAATCGAGTCACGATGTACATTGAACTCGAAATGTGCCCCACTCTTGTTTATTCGCGAAACGTCGTGGGCTTCAATATCGCCATCGCTGTCGATAATGATCGACCGACACTCAGCCGAACCGGTGCTGATACCGCTCCACCGTCAGCGCACTCACATCGATGTCCGGCTTCTTGCCCGACAGCATGTCTGCGAGCACGCGCCCGGAGCCGCAGGACATGGTCCAGCCGAGCGTGCCGTGGCCGGTGTTGAGGTGGAGATTGGCGTATTGCGTCGGGCCGATCACCGGCGGGCCATCCGGCGTCATCGGACGCAGACCGCTCCAGAACGTCGCCTTGGCGAGATCGCCGCCGCGCGGGAACAGATCGGTCAGCGAATGATCGAGCGTAGCGCGGCGCGCATCGTAGAGCTTGTCCGAATAGCCCGAGATTTCGGCGGTGCCGCCGACGCGGATTCGATTGCCGAGCCGCGTGATCGCGACCTTGTAGCTCTCATCCATCACGGTCGATTCCGGCGCGCCTGCGGCGTCCTTGATCGGCACCGTGATCGAATAGCCCTTCACCGGATAGACCGGCAGGGAAATGCCGAGCGGCGCGGCGAGCCGCGACGACCAGCTTCCGAGCGCGAGGACGTAAGCGTCGGCCTGCAATGTGCCGGCACTGGTCACAACACCGCTGACGCGCGCGCCGTCGGTGATGATGCGGTCGATGCCGGTGTTGAACATGAAACGCACGCCGAGCGCCTCGGCATGCTTGGCCAGCGCCTGCGTGAACATGTGGCAGTCGCCGGTCTCGTCCTGCGGCAGGCGAAGCCCGCCGACGAACTTTTCCTTCACGCCTGCGAGCGCCGGCTCGACCGCGATGCAGCCCTCGCGGCTCAGCACCTCGAACGGCACGCCGTATTGCTTGAGCACGGCGATGTCCTCAGCGGTGCCGTCGAGCTGGGCCTGGTAACGGAACAGCTGCAGCGTGCCTTGCGAGCGCTCATCATACTGGATGCCGATGTCGCGGCGCAGATCGCGCAGGGAATCGCGGCTGTACTCCGCGATCGGGATCATCCGGCTCTTGTTGACCGCGTAACGTGCGCTGGTGCAGTTGCGCAGCATCTTGAGCAGCCAGACCCACATCACCGGATCGAGCTTCGGCCGGATCACGAGCGGGCCGTGCTTCATCAGCAGCCACTTGACCGCCTTCACCGGCACGCCGGGGCCGGCCCAGGGCGAGGAATAGCCGGGCGACACTTCGCCGGCGTTGGCGAAAGAGGTCTCCAGCGCCGGCTCAGGCTGACGGTCGACGACCGTGACCTCGTGGCCGGCACGCGCAAGGTAGTAGGCAGAGGTGACACCGATGACACCGCTGCCGAGGATCAGAACTTTCACGCTTGGTCAAACTCCCGCGGCATCACGCTCGCCGCTGCAAGGAAACAACTCGCAACGGCGAGAGCAATTATCAGGCCACCCGCTTGATGGCGTCACCAAGGATCGCGACGATATCGTCGATGTGGCTCTTCTCGACGATGAGCGGGGGCGACAGCGCAAAGGAGTCGCCGCTCATGCGGAAGTACAGCCCGCGATTGAAGCAGTCGACCATGACGTCGTAGCCACGCGCACCGACCGCGCCGTCGCGCGGCGACAGCTCGACGGCGCCCATCAGCCCGCAATTGCGGATGTCGATGACGTTGGGCAGGCCTTTCAGCGAATGCAGCGCGTCGCGCCAGTATTCGGCGATCGACGCACCGCGCGTGAGCAGGCCCTCGTCCTTGTAGATGTCGAGCGTCGCGATGCCGGCGGCGCAGGCCGTCGGATGCGCCGAATAGGTGTAGCCGTGGAACAGCTCCATGACGTTTTCCGGGCCGATCATCATGGCGTCATGCACCTTGCGATGCGCGAACACCGCGCCGCAGGGAATGGTGCCGTTGGTGATGCCCTTGGCGGTCGTCATCATATCAGGCGTGACGCCGAAGAAGTTTGCGGCGAACGGCGTGCCGAGACGGCCGAAGCCGGTGATGACCTCGTCGAAGATCAGGAGGATGCCGTGCTTGTCGCAGATCTCGCGCAGGCGCTGCAGGTAGCCCTTCGGCGGCGGCAGCACCGCGGTCGAGCCCGGCACCGGCTCGACGATGACGGCGGCGATCGTCTCGGCGCCGTGCAGAGCCACCAGCCGCTCGAGATCGTCGGCGAGCTCGGCGCCATGCTCCGGTTGGTCCTTGGCGAAGGCGTTGCGGGTGAGATCGTGGGTATGGCGGATGTGGTCGACGCCCGGCAGCAGCGTCGCGAAGGCGCGGCGGTTGGCGACCATGCCGCCGACCGAGGTGCCGCCGAAGCCGACGCCGTGATAGCCGCGCTCACGGCCGATCAGGCGGGTGCGGCTCGCCTGGCCGTTGGCGCGGTGATAGGCGAGCGCGATTTTCAGCGCGGTGTCGACCGATTCGGAGCCGGAATTGGTGAAGAAGATGCGGTCGAGGCCCTTCGGCGCGATCTCGGCGAGCCGCTCGGCGAAGTCGAACGCCAGCGGATGGCCCATCTGGAACGACGGCGCGAAGTCCAGCGTCATCAGCTGGCGCTCGACTGCGGCGGCGATCTGCTTGCGGCCGTGGCCGGCATTGACGCACCAGAGACCGGCGGAGCCGTCGATCACCTTGCGGCCGTCCACGGTGGTGTAATGCATGCCCTCGGCCGAGGAGAACAGGCGCGGCGCCTTCTTGAACTGCCGGTTGGCCGTGAACGGCATCCAGAACGAGTCGGTCTTGATAGTGTTCGGAATCTGATGAAGGGTCACGGCCGCGCTCCTTTGCTGACCCTCTAGCAGAGCCACGGCTTGGAATGCGCAACAAGTCCTTTTCTGGTGACCTGCAAGCCATTGATTTAGCTGGGGCCGCCGGGCCATATTTGCGCGATCCGCAACACCTGCAACACAGGACCTGGGCCATGAGCGTCGACATCGGTGGACGGCTGCGATTCATCCGGGCGCGCCACAAGCTGTCGCAGCGCGAGCTGGCCAAGCGTGCCGGGGTCACCAATTCGACGATTTCGCTGATCGAATCCAACCAGATGAACCCCTCGGTCGGCGCGCTCAAGCGCATCCTCGACGGCATCCCGATGGGGCTCGCCGAGTTTTTCGCGCTGGAGCCGGAGTCCAGGCGCAAGATCTTCTACCGCGCCGAGGAGCTGACCGAAGTCGGCAAGAAGCCGATCTCGTACCGGCAGGTCGGCGACAATCTGTTCGGTCGCAGCCTGCAGATCTTGAAAGAACGCTACGAGCCCGGCAGCGACACCGGACGCGTCCATCTCGTCCACGACGGCGAGGAAGGCGGCATCGTAATCTCGGGCAAGCTCGAAGTCACCGTCGAGGACGAACGGCGCATCCTCAATCCGGGCGATGCCTATTATTTCGAGAGCCGCCGCCCGCATCGATTCCGCTGCGTCGGCGGCAAGCCGTGCGAAGTGATCTCGGCCTGCACGCCGCCGACGTTCTGAATTGCGAACAGTCGCATCCGAAAGGTTACGGGCGGCCACCGGTATCTTACGGTGGTTGAGCCATCTCAATTTCTGTGCGCCAGACCGCTATATATTACGAACCGTAGCCGAGCAGCCTGGCTTAGAGGTGCTGAGGTTATGGCCCCGGACTCCAGGGTATTCCGGGGCCGCTTCGTAACAGAGGCCCGCACATGAAGATCACTCTTGTCAATGCGGAAGCTGCGCTCGACGAAGTCCTGCGCGACACGGATAAGCTCCGTTCGCGCGAGCTGCGCAAGGCCATCGCAAAACACATCGAAGCGCAGAGAGAGCAGATCAAGGCTCTCCGCAGGATGATGAACTGAAAACGGCCGCTGCGGAGCCAGCATTCCTCGCCCGCCTGCCGCCTCAACGCTGCGCCAGCAACTCCTCAATCCGGATCGGGAATTTGCGCACGCGCACGCCGGTCGCATGCCAGACGGCGTTCGCGACCGCGCCGGCACTGCCGGTGATGCCGATCTCCCCAACGCCCTTGATGCCGAGCGCGTTGACATGCGGGTCATGCTCCTCGACCGTGATCACATCGAGCGGCGGCACGTCGGCACTCACGGGGACATGGTACTCGCCGAGATCAGCGTTCATGATCCGGCCGCTGCGCCGGTCGGTGACGGCCTCCTCGTGCAAAGCAAACGACATCCCCCAGATCATGCCGCCGAACAGCTGGCTTTGCACCATGCGCGGGTTGACGATGCGCCCGGCCGCGAAGGCACCGACCATGCGGGTGACGCGGACCTGGCCGAGCTCGGGATCGACCTTCACCTCCGCGAACACGGCGCCATGGGCATGCATCGCATATTCCTCCATCGCCGCAGGGTTCGGCGCACCAGTGCCGCGCGCCTCGACCTCGGCGAGGCCGGCGCGCGCCAGGATCTCGGCATAGCTCTCGCCGCGGCTCTCGTCGTCGCGTCGGATCAATCTACCGTCGCGCGCGATCACGCCGGCATTGCCGGCCCCGAACAGCGGCGAGCGCTCGTCATTGGTGGCGAGATCGGCGAGCTTTGCGATCACGGCCGCGCCAGCGCTGTGGATCGCCGCACCCGCGGTCGCGGTGTGCGCGGAGCCGCCGGCGATGCCGGCATCGGGCAGGTCCGATGTCCCCGCCTTGAACGCGACGCGGTCGATATCGAGGCCGACGGCGTCGGCGGCGATCTGCGCCAGCGCCGTCCAGGCACCCTGCCCCATGTCGTGCGCGCCGATCTCCATCATGCCCGAGCCGTCGCGTCGGATCGCCGCGCGCGCTTCGGCCTGGAACATCAGTGCCGGGAAGGTCGCGGTGCCCATGCCCCAGCCGACCAGCAGGCCGGCATCATCGCGCATCTGCCGCGGCTGCAGCGGACGCTTCGCCCAGCCGAAGCGCGCCGCGCCCTGATCGTAGCAGGCCCGCAGCGCCTTTGAGGAGAACGGCTTGCCGGTGATCGGCTCGACCTCGGCATAGTTCTTCAGGCGGAAGGCGAGCGGATCGATGCCGCAGGCCCAGGCCATCTCGTCGATCGCACTTTCGAGCGCGATCGATCCCGTTGCCTCGCCCGGCGCGCGCATGAACAGCGGCGTGCCGGTATTGACCCGCACGGCGTCATGCGAGGTGCGGATCGCAGGTGCCGCATAGAGCGTATGCGAGGCATCGGCCGCCGGCTCGTAGAAATCGTCGAACGTGCTCGATACGGTTCGCGCATGGTGATCGAGCGCGGTGAGGCGCCCCTCACCGTCGGCGCCGATGCGCAAGCGCTGACGGGTCGGCGCGCGATGGCCGACCGGGCCATACATCTGCTCACGGCGCAGCACCAGCTTGACCGGCTTGCCGACCAGCTTCGCGGCCATGATGCCGAGGACCGGCGGACCGCCCATGAGCCCCTTCGATCCGAAGCCGCCACCGAGGAACGGGCTGCGGATGTGGATCTTGTCGTGCGCGATGCCGAACAGCTCGGCGATGCGCGCGAGCGACAGCTTCAGGCCCTGGGTCGGCATGTCCACGGACAGCCTGTCGCCATCCCAGTGAGCCACGACCGCATGCGGCTCCATCGCGTTGTGATATTGCGGCGGCGTCTCATAGGTCGCGTCGATCTGCGTCTCGGCCGAGGCAAGGCCCGCCTCGACATCGCCGCGGTGATTTTCGGTGGGGTTGCCGACGCCGACGACCGGCGGCACAAAACTCTCGCCGGCATCGAGGCCGATGAGCGGAGGCTGCGCCTCGTAGCGCGGCGCCAGCAGCGCGGCACCTTCCGTCGCGGCTTCAAGCGTCTCGGCGATCACGACCGCGATCGGCTGATTGGCGTAGCGGACCTCGTTGCTCTGCAAAGCCTCCATCCGAAACACGAAGGGATTGGTCTTGATCTCGGGGTCGATGGCGAGCGGTGGCTTGTGGTCCTGCGTCATGACGTCGACGACGCCGGGATGACGTTTGGCGGCAGCGACATCGAGCGACGCCACACGTCCGCGCGCGATGCTGGAGGTCGCGATCACCGCAAACAGCATGCCGGGCGGATGATTGTCGGCGGCATAGGTCGCCTGCCCCGTGACCTTGAGGACGCCGTCACGGCGGGTCAGCGGCTGGCCGATGTTCGAGGCGTGGCGCAGATGGGCAGGCGCGCTGGTGAGATTGAGCTCAGGCATGGATGGCTCCGGACGTCGAGGCAAAGGGAGAGGCCGGCAGGGCGGGCAGGCGCGCGGGCGTCCCGGCGGCGGCGAGGGTCAGCGCGCGCACGACGATGCGGCGCGCGAGCTCGATCTTGAAGGCGTTTTCGCCGGACGGCTTTGCGTCGGTGAGCGCACGCCAGGCGGCTTCCTGGAAGGCGTCGGCCGTGGGCGCGACGCTCTTGAGAACGGCCTCCGCAGCGCGGGCACGCCAGGGCTTTGCGGCGACGCCGCCGAGCGCAAGCCGCGCTTCGGCAATCCTGCCGTTCTCGATCCGCAACGCAGCCGCGGCCGAGACCACCGCGAAGGCGTAGGAGGTGCGCTCGCGAACCTTGAGGTAGCGCGCATGCGCGGCAAATTCGCGCGCCACCGGCGGCAGGCGCACCGCAACGATGAGATCGCCGGGCTCGAGCGCGGACTCGCGCTCGGGCGTATCGCCGGGCAGGCGATGTAGTTCGTCGAGCCCGATCTCGCGCCGGCCGCCCCGGCCCTCGATCTCGACGACCGCACCGAGCGCGACCAGCGGCACGCAGAAATCGGAGGGATGCGTGGCGATGCAATTCTCGCTCCAGCCGAGCACCGCGTGGGTGCGGTTCTCGCCGCCGCGGGCGTCGCAGCCGCTGCCGGCCTCGCGCTTGTTGCAGCGGCTGGCGGTGTCGTAGAAATACGCACAACGCGTCCGTTGCAAGAGATTGCCGCCGACGGTCGCGGCATTGCGCAGCTGCGCGGATGCGCCGGAGAGCAGCGCTTCGGCGACGGCCGGATAGGACCTCGCGAAGTCCGCATCATGCGCGAGATCGGCGTTGCTCACCAGGGCGCCGATGCGCAGGCCGCCGTCGGCGAGGCGCTCGATGCCGTCGAGCCCTTCGAGGTGCGTGATGTCGACGAGACGATCCGGACGGCTGACGCCACCTTTCATCAGATCGAGCAGATTGGTGCCGGCGGCGAGATAGACGGCGCCGGGCTGGGCGGCGGCGGCAACGGCTTCAGTGACGGTGGCGGGCCTGACATAATCGAACGGTTTCATGCCGGGCGCCTCTGGTTGGATTCGTCCATCTGTCCTTGCGCGTCGAGCACGGCGTCGACGATGCCGGCATAGGCGCCGCAGCGACAGAGATTGCCGCTCATGCATTCGCGGATGCGTTCGGGATCGTCGCCGGCCTGGCCTTCACGCATCATGCCGATCGCGCTCATGACCTGACCCGGCGTGCAGAAGCCGCACTGAAAGCCGTCATGGGCGATGAAGGCGGCCTGCACCGGATGCAGCTGGTCGCCGCGCGCAACGCCCTCGATGGTGAGGATATCGGCGCCGTCATGACTGATCGCGAGCGCGAGGCACGAGTTGATACGCTTGCCGTCGACCAGAATGGTGCAGGCGCCGCACTGGCCGCGGTCGCATCCCTTCTTGGTTCCGGTGAGATGGAGGCGCTCACGCAAGAGATCGAGCAGCGTGACGCGCGGATCGTCGAGGACGAAGTCGCGCCGCGCACCGTTCACGGTGAGGCTGATGGAGTGGTTCATACAAGGCTCCGATCAGATTTGGACATGAGTGATCGCGCAGCGCGCCACCGCCGTGGCCGCCGTCGATCTACGTTGACGCGGGCAGAAGCCGGCCAACACCCAGGCGAAGATACGGAGGCTCCCTCCGCTTAACAAGGGCCGGTGGAAAAATATTGGAATTTGTCAAAAGCCCGTGCGCCACCAACGCGATGCAGCCCGGCAAGGGTTCAACAAGGGTTCAATCTAACCAATTCGTGATCTACATTGCCCGATATGGACGACCACAGCGACCAGACCCGGAAGCCCCGCGCCGATGCCGTGCGCAATCGCGAGCGCGTGCTCGAAGCCGCCAAGGCCGTGTTCAACGCGGGCGGCCCGGAAGCGAGCCTGGAGGCCGTGGCCAAGCGCGCCGGCGTCGGCATCGGCACGCTCTATCGGCATTTTCCGACGCGCGAGGATCTGTTCGAGGCCGTGTATCGGCGCGAGGTCGAGCAGCTCAGCGAGCTTGCCGAGCATCTGCGAAGCGCCAAGGATCCGGTCGAGGCGCTGCGGCGCTGGCTGCAATCCGCCGTCGAGTTCGTCGCCACGAAAAAAGGCATGTTGGCCGCGCTGGCGCTTGCGTATCAGAGCTCGTCGGAACTTGCCGTTTTCTCGATGGACCGGCTGACCAAGGCGATCGGCTCGCTGCTCGAGCGCGCGGTCGCGGCCGGCCAGATGCGCGCCGATATCAGCCCGGAGGACCTGCTGCGGGCGTTTTTCGGGATGTGCTACATGCACGATCAGCGGGGGTGGCAATCCTCGGTGCTGCGCCTGCTCGACGTGTTCGTCGACGGGCTGCGGGTGCAATCCGCTGCCAAGACCAGGGCGCGCGTGGCCAAGCCAGCGAAGCTGGCGGTGAAACGGAAGCGATAGCGCGCCCGTATTTCCCTGAGGTCATGCTAGGATCAGCATTGCCGGGATTTCAACGCGGAGCCTGTCATGCGCATTGCCGCCTTGCTGGTCGCTCTCATTACTGCCTTCAACCCTATCTCAGCACGCGCCGACGATGTCGCGACGGCACAGGGCGTCATCCGCGCCCAGGAGCAGGCTTTTGCGCGCGACGATGCGGCCGCGGCCTATTCCCACGCCGCGCCGGCGATCAAGGAGATCTTCCCCGCACCTGGCGCCTTCATGTCGATGGTGCAAAGCGGTTATGCGCCGGTCTACCGGCACAAGAGTTTCGAGTTCGGAGACAGCAAGAGCGAAGGCAGCTGGATTGCGCAGCGCGTCCACATCATCGACGCCAATGGCGAGGCGTGGGAAGCCCTGTACACGCTCGAGCAGCAGGCGGACGGCAGCTACAAGATCACCGGCTGCTCGCTGCTGAAGGCGGGACAGGCGGCTTAGGTTGCAAAGCCCGGTCCGGTCCTGGCCGACTTCATCCGCGAGCGGATCAGCAGCGTCAGGACGATGCCGATATTGAGCGCGTTCCACGCCACACCGTTCGCGAACGCCGCGGCGTAGGAACCGGTCGCATCGAAGATGATGCCCGACACCCAGCCGCCGAAGGACATGCCGAACACCGAGGCGAAGATCACGATGCCGACGCGCGTTGCGGCTTCGCTCGCCGGCATCGCCTCGCGCACGATGATGGCGTAGCTCGGCACGATGCCGCCCTGGAACAGGCCGAACATCGCGGAGATGAGATAGAGCGAGGCGAGGCTGTCGAAGAACAGATAGAACACCAGCGCGAAGCCCTGCGCCAGCGATCCCACCAGCAGCGTGCGGATGCCGCCGATCTTGTCGGCGAGGAAGCCCGAGCCGATCCGGCTGACGATGCCGCAGGCCATCATCAGCGACAGCATCTCGGCGCCGCGCGCCACGCCGTAGCCGAGATCGCCGCAATAGGCGACGATATGCACTTGCGGCATCGCCATGGCGACACAGCAGGAAATACTGGCGATCGAGAGCAGCACCGTCAGCGTGTTGGTCGACAGCCTGAGATCGACGCGCGGCGGCGGCGCATTGGCGTGGTCGTGGACCTTGTCGTGACCTATCTGCGCGCGCAGGACCAGCACGAGGATCGTCATCAGGCTGACGCAGACGAGCCCGATGCCGATATGAGTGTAGCGCCAGCCAACCTCCTGCATGCCCCAGTTCACGATCGGGGGCCACATCGTTCCGGCGAAATAATTGCCGCTCGCGACGATGGTCACGGCGAGGCCGCGATAGCGCTCGAACCAGTGCGAAGCCTCCGCCATCAGTGGCGCGAAGGTCGCCGACGTTCCGAGCCCAATCAGAAAATAGGCCGCCACGAACTGCCAGAGTTGTCCGGACAGCCCCGCGAGCACATTGGCAACGCCGAGGAAGGCGATGCTGATCGCCATTGCCGGCACGATGCCGAACCGGTCGGTGATCTTGCCGGCGATCACGCCGCCGAGCCCGAAGCCGAACATCATGAGGGTGAAGGCCAGCGACACCGCGCCGCGGGTGGCGGAGAATTCGGTCTGCACCGCGGGAAGCATCACCACGATCGCCCACATGCCGACTCCACCGATCGAGCCGATCACCAGCGCAAGCACAAGCCGTATCCAGGCCTGACGGGAATCAGGGCTGAATGTTCCAGGCGTTTGTCCGGAGTGATTTGGCGCGTGCACGGGGCGGAACATGGCCCGCGGATCGTCACAGGGTCAAGCATCGTGGCGCGATATTGGGCATGCGCGGTGCACTGCGGTAAGAAGCAGCTTGGCGAACGCGCGATTTGCCATTAGTTTGCAATCCGCGTGAGCAAATCGCCGCGCGAAAGCATGTCGGCGGAATGTTGCTGCGATTGACACGATCGATGCGGATCAAGGTGGGGCGCTTCATTGCCCTCGCCTATCTGTTCTGCGTGCTCGCGCCGGCGGCAAGCCTCGCCTGGGGCAGCGGCCCGGCGCCGTGTCTCGATGAGACCTTGCTGGCCGATCTCGCACCGGTGCATCAGCAGATGCCGGGCGGTCACATGCACGACGGCAGCTCGCACGATCACGCGGCGGCACACGCGCATCACCAGGCCGCTGCGCAGGACGCGCCCGCTTCTTCGCATCATCATGGCGGCAAGGGCACGGCCGGACCGTGCTGCGCGATGATGTGCATCAGCGCGCTGCCGGCCGATCTGCCTGGCTTCGCCAAGCCGGTTCAGCCCGTCTCCGCCTGTGCCCCCGAGATCGTGGCCAGCCTGCACAGCACGGCGCCGCCCCTGCACTACCGCCCTCCCATCGCCTGATCTGACACGACGATTTCGGGCCGAGCGCGCGTTTGCGCGCGCGGACCTGTGGTCTTTCAGATCAGGGATGAAGCATGCTGACGCTTTCCGTGGCGACGTCCGCCGCCGCATCTACGGCGCGAGGACGACACTTTCGATTCCATTGGCCGTTGCTGGCCGCACTTGCGCTGGCGCTGTCCGGCTGCATGCCGGCAACGACGCAAGTCGCCGGCGCCGATCCCGCTGATCCCTCGGCGAAGGTCGCGCCTGTCGGCTATGGGTCGACCATTGCGCCCTACACCAGCCTGCGGCCTGCAGCGCCGGCGCCATGGCGCGACCGCAACGAGGCCGTGACGCCGCAGCCGAAGCAAGACCGGTAGGAGCGCGCCATGACACATCAATTCGCGCGAGGCCTGCTCGTTCTCGCCACGCTCAGCCTTTGCGCACCCGGTCTTGCCGGCTGCGCCGCGTTCTCGCCCGACAGCGGCATGAGCGCGGTCTCCGAGCTGACGAGCCAGACCATCAACAAGGATGTCGCCTTCGTTCGCACGCCCGAGGGAGCGGGCGTGGTCGACGCGCGCGTTCGCCAATTATTGTCGCGGACGCTCGGCGTGGACGCCGCCGTTCAGGTCGCACTGCTCAACAACAAGGGATTGCAAGCCGTCTATAACGAGCTGGCGCTGGCCGAGACCGATCTGGTCGAGCAGAGCCTGCCGTCCAATCCCGTGTTCTCGATCTCGCGGATCTCAGGCAACGGCGCCAGCGAGATCGAGCGCCAGGTGGTCGGCGACATCCTTGCGCTCGCCACCCTGCCGTTCCGCTCCGACATTGCCCGCGACCGGTTCCGCCAGGCGCAGTTGCGCGCGGCGCTGGCGACGTTGCGGCTCGCCGCCGACGTCCGCGGCACCTACGTGCGTGCTGTCGCCGGCAACGAGATGGTGGCGCTGCTGACGGATGCGAAGGCGACGGCGGAATCGACAGCGCAGCTCGCGGTCAAGCTCGGCGAGACCGGCTCACTCAACAAGCTCGACCAGGCCCGCGAGCAGGTGTTTTACGCCGAGACCACCGCCGACCTCGCCAGCGCGCGCCAGGCTGCGGCGAGTGCGCGCGAAAAGCTCGCGCGGCTGATGGGATTGTGGGACGGCGGCCTCGACTTCCGTCTGCCCAACCAATTGCCACCGCTGCCGCGCCGGCCGCAGGCACTGCCCTTGATCGAGGCCGATGCGGTGGCCCATCGCATCGATCTGCAGATCGCCCGGCTGGAGCTGACGGCGCTGGCGAAGTCGCTGAACCTCACCGAGGCGACGCGCTTCGTGACGCTGCTCGATCTCGCCGGCATCTCCCGCCGCACCAGGGATCCCGAAGGCGCGCCCTTCCGCGAACGCGGATTCGACGTGCAGTTCCAGATCCCGATCTTCGACGGCGGCGAAGTCCGCGTGCGGCAGGCGGCCGAGACTTACAATCTCGCCTTCAACCGCCTGACCGAGCGCGCCGTCAACGTGCGCTCGGAGGCACGCGATGCTTATCGTATCTATCGCTCGGCTTACGACGTCGCCAGCCACTACCAGCGCGAGATCATCCCGTTGCGTAAGATCATCACCGAGGAGATGCAGCTCCGCTTCTCCAGCATGCAGGTCGATATCTTTGCGCTGCTCACCGAGGCACGACAGCGTCTGGCCTCGCTGCGCGGCGCGATTGACGCCCGGAAACGATTCTTCCTCGCCCAGTCCGATCTGCAGACCGCCGTCAACGGCGGCGGCGCGCCTGCTGCGGGCGGCGACACTTCAACCACCATCGCCGCGGCAGCGCCTGCCGACGGCGGCCACTGAGATGGAGGCCGGCATGTTTTCCCGCAGAGGGTTTTTGGGCACCGCCGCGCTCGTCGGCGCATCCGCGGTCCAGGGCCGCGTGCAGGCGGCATCTATCCCGGAAGCTGCGCACATGGACAAGGTGGTGATGCAGCCGCCGCTGCATCCCGTCAGCGGGCCCGACTATCGCCCCGTCGTCACGCTGAACGGCTGGTCGCTGCCGTTTCGCATGAACGGCGACTGGAAGGAATTCCATCTCGTCGCCGAGCCCGTGGTGCGCGAATTCGCCGAGGGCATGAAGGTGAATCTGTGGGGCTACAACGGCCAGTCGCCGGGCCCGACGATCGAGGCGGTCGAGGGCGACAAGGTCCGCATCTTCGTCACCAACCGCCTGCCCGAATACACCACCGTGCACTGGCACGGCATGATCATTCCGAGCGGCATGGACGGCGTCGGCGGGCTGACCCAGCCGCACATCCAGCCGGGCAAGACCTTCGTCTACGAGTTCGAGATGAGGAAGAGCGGGACCTTCATGTACCACCCGCATTCCGACGAGATGGTGCAGATGGCGATGGGCATGATGGGCATGGTCGTCGTGCATCCGCGCGATCCGAACTTCCGGCCGGTCGACCGCGACTTCGTCTTCGTGATGAGCACCTATCGCGTCGATCCCGGCACCTATCTGCCGCAGGTCAACGAGATGACCGACTTCAACATGTGGACCTGGAATGCGCGGGTGTTTCCCGGCATCGATCCGCTGCCGGTCAGGCTCGGCGACAAGGTGCGCGTGCGGATCGGCAATCTCAGCATGACCAACCATCCGATCCATCTGCACGGCCACAGCTTTGCCGTGACCTGCACCGATGGCGGCTGGATTCCGGAGAGCGCGCAATATCCGGAGACGACGACCGACGTGCCGGTCGGCGCCGTGCGCGTGTTCGACGTGCTCGCCGACAATCCCGGCGACTGGGCGTTCCATTGCCACAAGTCGCATCACACCATGAACGCCATGGGACACGCGGTGCGCAATTTGATCGGCGTGTCGCGCAAGGACCTCGCCAAGGCGGTCGGCAAGCTCGCGCCTGACAGCATGGCGATGGGCTCGACCGGCATGGCGATGGGCAACATGGAGATGCCCGCGCCCGACAACACGCTGCCGATGATGACGGGCACCGGCCAGTTCGGGCCGATCGAGATGGGCGGCATGTTCACAGTGATGAAGATCCGCGAGGACCTCGCACGCGACGATTATCGCGATCCCGGCCCCTATCAATTCCCGAAGGGCACCGTCGCCTACGAGGTCGAGGCGCCCGATGCGGCACCAGTGCGGCAGCCGGGCAAGCCGACGCACAAAATGAAGATGTGAGCGTTTCGATGAACCACCAACTGGAGACCACGATGAAGACGATCAAACTCGGCCTCGCGCTGGCGGCGCTTTTGACCGCGCCGGTCCTTGCTCACGACAAGCACGGGCATGGGACCTTTTCGGCCGGCGAGCCCGGCAATCCGAACAAGCCCGCGCGCACCATCGAGATCCTGCTGAACGAGATGGACTACGCGCCTGCCAAAATCGAGGTCAAGCGCGGCGAACAGGTCCGCTTCGTGCTGCGCAATGTCGGCAAGGAAGACCACGAATTCCTGCTCGCCACGCCCAAGGAGAATCTCGCGCATGCCATGGAGATGAAGAAGCATCCGCACATGGAACACGACGATCCCAACGGTGTCAGGCTCGCACCGAACAAGACGGCCGAGATCCTCTGGAAGTTCAGCAAGGCCGGCACGTTCGAATTTTCGTGCCTCATTCCCGACCATCGCGACTACGGCATGGTCGGCCACGTCACCGTGAAGTAGCGACAAGGAGCCTCCCATGAACCGCATCATCCGCATTGCCGCAGCGCTGACGCTGGCTGTCGGCCTTACCACTGCTGCCCTCGCCGCCGAAGGCGCCGCGATCAGCGGCGAGGTCAAGAAGGTCGACGAAGGCGCCGGCAAGATCACGCTCAAGCATGGGCCGGCCAAGAGCCTCGGCATGGAGGACCCCATGACCATGGTCTACCGCGTCAAGGATGCGGCGATGCTCAAGCAGGTGAAGGTCGGCGACAAGGTCACCTTCGAGGCCGAGGAGGCGGCGTCGGGGTATACGGTGACCAAGATCGACAAGGCGAAGTAGGGGTTGCCCGGTCATTCCGGGGCGCGCGCAGCGCGAACCCGGAATGACGACCTTGGCTCCCAAAACACCCCGGTCCGCCCCTCTTCCCACCCCGCGTTAACCCTTTGCTAACCATACACCCGGCAAGAATTGCCGGGTGAAGTCGAGTGTCGTCAGCCGCGTAAAACGGGAGCTCCCGTGGACGCCAGTGCGGTGCCTCACTTTCGGAACGGCGGCCCTTCGGCCGCCGCGCAGACATTTGGGGCGCGCGGACGGCAGTCGCGCGGGGAGGCAGCTACCATGGTCGACGTCACCGCGGGACAGGGCGTAGGCAGCGCAAGGCCCTCGATTCCCTCCCTCAACGAGATCGTCAACGTCCTCAAGCGCGGCGACATCGCGCTGGCGCTCGGCATCCTCACCATCCTGGTGGTGCTGATCCTGCCGCTGCCCGCGATCGTGCTGGACCTGTTCCTGGCGATCTCGATCACGCTGTCGATCCTGATCCTGATGACCTCGCTGTTCATCCAGACACCGCTGGAATTCTCGGCCTTCCCGACCATCCTGCTGATCTCGACCATGCTGCGCCTGTCGCTCAACATGGCCTCGACCCGGCTGATCCTGTCGCACGGTCACGAGGGCACGGCGGCCGCCGGTCACGTCATCGAGGCCTTCGGCAGCTTCGTGATGGGCGGCAATTTCGTCATCGGCATCATCGTCTTCGCCATCCTGATCATCGTCAATTTCGTCGTCATCACCAAGGGTTCGGGCCGTATCGCCGAGGTCGCCGCCCGCTTCCACCTCGACGCCATGCCCGGCAAGCAGATGGCGATCGACGCCGACCTCGGCGCCGGCCTGATCGACGAAAAGGTCGCCAAGCACCGCCGCAAGGAGCTGGAAGACGAGAGCGGCTTCTTCGGCGCCATGGACGGTGCCTCCAAATTCGTCCGCGGCGATGCCATCGCCGGCCTGTTGATCGTCTTCATCAACGTCGTCGGCGGCATGATCATCGGCGTGGCGCAGCAGGGCATGTCCTTTGCCGATGCGGGGCGCAGCTACACGCTGCTGACCGTCGGTGACGGCCTCGTCACCCAGGTGCCGGCGCTGATCGTCTCGACCGCGGCCGGCCTGCTCGTCTCCAAGGCCGGCGTCTCCGGCGCCGCCGACAAGGCTCTGATGAAGCAGTTCTCCGGCTATCCGCAGGCGCTCGCGATGTCCTCGGCGGTCATGCTGGTGCTGGCGGCCCTGCCGGGCATCCCGACCCTCCCCTTCCTGGCGCTCGGCACCGGCGCCGGTGCGCTCGCCTGGCACGCCCGCAACCGCAATCGGGTGACGGCCAAGGCCGAGGAAGCCGCCATGGCCGCACCCGCTGCGGGAACGCCGGGTGCGGCGGGCACGGCGGCGGCCGAAGAGCCGATCTCGGCGGCGCTCAAGATCGACGACCTCAAGATCGAGCTCGGCTATGCGCTGCTGCCGCTGGTCAACGGCCCCGACGGCACCGACCGCCTCACCGAGCAGATCAAGGCGCTGCGCCGTTCGCTCGCGATCGAGATGGGTTTTGTGATGCCGGCGGTGCGCATCCTCGACAACGTCCAGCTCGAGGCCAACACCTACATCATCAAGATCAAGGAGGTCGACGCCGGCACCGGCAAGATCTGGCCGAACCAGTTCATGGTGATGGACCCCGGCGGCAGCCAGGTGCAGGTGCCCGGCATCCACACCACCGAGCCGACCTTCGGCCTGCCCGCGACCTGGGTCGATGCCAGTCTCAAGGAGGAGGCCTCGCTCAAGGGCTACACCGTCGTCGACGCCGCGACCGTGCTCTCGACCCATCTCACCGAGCTGCTCAAGGCCAACATGTCGGACCTGCTCTCCTACGGCGAGGTGCAGAAACTGCTCAAGGAGCTGCCGAAGGAGCAGGGCGAGCTGGTCAAGGACATCGTGCCGGGACAGGTCACGGTCTCCGGCATCCAGCGCGTGCTGCAGCTGCTGCTCGCCGAGCGCATCTCGATCCGCGATCTCTCCACCATCCTCGAAGGCATCGCCGACTCGCTCGCCTTCTCGCGCAATCCCGCCACCATGGTCGAGCACGTCCGGGCCCGCCTGGCGCGGCAGATCTGCGCGCAGAACACCTCCTATGCCGGCTATCTGCCGCTGATCGCGCTGTCGGCGCGGTGGGAGCAGGCCTTTGCCGAATCCATCATCGGCCAGGGCGAAGAGCGCAGCCTTGCGATGCAGCCCTCGAAATTGTCGGAGTTCATGACCGGCGTGCGCGAGGCGTTCGAGCGCGCCGCCCGCGAAGGCGAGGCGCCGGTGCTGGTCACCTCTGCGGCAATTCGTCCCTTCGTCCGCTCCCTGGTGGAGCGGTTCCGGGCCCAGACGACGGTGCTGTCGCAGGCCGAGATCCACCCCAGGGCGAGATTGAAAACTGTCGGAAGCATCTGATTTGCCTTAAGAAGCCGTGTGTTTTTCGGCCACAGGCAAATGGTTTCTGAGTTCCTGGCGCCTTGTGGACCAAACCTCGACAAGGCGCCTGACAGGCACATTACAGCTTTGAAATAATTGCAAAAATGCACGATCAAGGGTCGCTTTTGATCGCGATCTTTCACGTCCTGTCACGCTCTTGTGATGGCCTCTTGGGAACGAATCCCCCCAATACTAGGTTGTTGGGCACCGGAAGCATGAACCTGCCTGAAACGGCCGGCGACTACTTCGGGTAGATGGCGGCAGGAGGCTTCCATGAACCACTCGATCTACAGCGCAGATCGCGCGACCCATTTGAAAGTCGTGGTCGTTGCCCTCGTCGCAGGGATCGCGGTGGCGGGCCTCGGCATCACGGCACGCACGGGTTCGGACGAAGGTCTGACCCAGACCGCCCGCGTCATCAAGGCCGACAAGCCGGTTGTTATCACCAGCGCGAATGCATCCCTCGTTCGCTAAGGAGATCTGACGAGTTTTTTGAATTCACGCGGCTCTTTACCAGCCCCCCAAAGTCGCCACGTGGATATGTAGACGACCCCAACCCCAAGTCGACTACAGAAAGCGCCCGCCCCCCACGGGCGCTTTCTCATGTCTGGGGGTGTGATTGCAGGCGCGCTCGCCAAATTCATCAAACACACGACTGTCTCCTCTCGTGTTCCGGACGCGCTGCAACGCGATTTCAGCACCCGCCTCACTCCGTCATTCCCGGCCCGCGTAGGATGGGTTGAGCGCAGCGATACCCATCATCTGCCCTCTCCTCTTTCACCGTATTCGTGTGCATCCTCCGAACGATCGCCGGCCCAGTCGACCGGATAATTGCCAAGCCTCACATGGCGATGAAACGAGGACCATGCCCAGTCGCATACGCGCGGGACCAGCCCATGCTTGACCGGATTGATGTGGACGTAGTCGACATGGCGCACGAAATCGCCTTCATCGCGTATGGCATGCTCCCAATAGCGGCGCTGCCAGATTCCGCGTTCGCCCCTTGCGGCGCGGCTCGATGATATTCGTTCACCGCGCTCGACGCCGCGAGAAAATGCTGACTTGACCAGTCGCCAGCGTGTTGCGAAATCGGAATCGCCTTCGGGTAACGACCATACCGCATGGAGATGATCGGGCAGCACAACGACGGCGTCGATCGTGAAGGGATGACGTCGGCGTGTTTCGCGGAAGGCCGCGCGCAAGATCTCGACATGGTCCGTCAGCAGGGAAAGCCTGCGCTCCGCCAGATTGACGGTAAAGAAGAAGCTGCCTCCCGGGACGAAGTTGCGACGATAATTTGTCATCATGAATTGGCCGAGAAGAAAGTGATGGGTTTCGCAAGGGCTCAACCCATCCTACGGGCTCAGCAAGACTTGTTCACTTTTTCCTGAGCTGGACCTTTTGAAGCCAACTGCAACTCCCGCCGGTCCCGAATATCAAAATGCTCGAATCGGAATGCGGGAGCATGAACGAGGCACGCCCATTCGATCCGTCGCACACTCGCTCTACCGTATTGCGGAGAAGATCACGGGTGATTTGGGCCGTTGCCCGCTCTAGATAAAAAAGGTTTGTACCTTCCGCAGCGACACAGAAGGTGATCAGACCACCGTCTAGAGGAGCAACAACGGTACGAGGGCACGGCATGGGTCCTAGGCGACCTGGCACAACAGTATCGGGAACGTCTTTCTGCCAATTAATCTGGCCCTTCGGAGTGATGCGCGCAACGCTCAATGGCTTTGCCGAAGGAGGCTTCGACCATGGCTCAGTCCACGCAGTCGCTGCGTAAAGGTCGCCCCGTCCGGAAACAACTTTCATTAGCCAAGCGGAGCTTGGATTTTGAGCCGGCTCTTCACGGACAAGTTGACGATCAAGAAGTCGACCTTCAGTCTCAAACCGCCATAAAGCGACTCGCACAGCAGCGCCGACAGGATGGCCATCGACAGCTTCGAAAGCCACTACCGCAATCAAATCATTCAATACAGTAACCGAGGCGATTTTGCCCGCGCCGAACGTCTTCTCCCAAACGATCTCTCCATCTCCAGATATTCGCGCGAGCCAGCTTGCGTCGTCTTCTCTCCCGACGATCACCGCGTCACCGCTGGGCAAAACCGCTATATCAGCAATTGTGTTATCACGATTGCGCGCAACCTCAATTTCCCGAATCACGTGCCCGGCCGGGTCGAGCTTTGCGATGTAGCCATCAGACAAAGGAGCACCACCGATCGAACGTCGGATGTTCTGCGTTCCCCCGACCCAGAGCGAGCCGTCCGCTGCCACTGCCAAATGGATGGCGGAGGCAGCAAGCATCTTCGCACTCAGAATTGGAACGCGGGTACCAGTGCTAAGCTCGCTCGCGCCGATCGACAATGCCAGGCGCTTCTCACGATCTTGAAGAAGGAGGACCGCGGTGCCGTTCGTCGCTGGAGCAACCTCCAGTACCGTGACCTCCGGGATAGACCAAAGGTATTTTGACGATGATATAAGTCCGTTACCGCTACTCGGCTCGGCAGATAGAGGAAAGTTCAGACAGCTAAGCGAGCTGAGGAAAAACAATGCAGCCGGAAGCGCCCTAATGGTAGGCTCTAGGCAGCTCGCGGCAACAGACAGCAGCCGACCACACCAAGCTGCATTAGCCAATCGATACGCATAAACGCGGAACACAGGCGGCATCGAATTTACCACTTACCGGGCTCTATTTGATCGCGCATCTCGCTTTCGCCCCCAAACGGAGCAACCACATCGATGATCTTCCTGTTCGCCCCGCTCTTCCATTCCGTCGGCGTCAACCGCACATCCCCCGCATCGATCCGCTTCGCAACGGTCTCATCCGCCAGCGCCCAGAATGCGACGCCAACCGGCTGCTCGCCCTTGTAGAAGATGCGGAACTGCTGCAGCAGGATCGCCGGCATCACCAGCCATTCGAGATCGCCGAGCGGGATCGCCTTGTGGCGCGGCGACTGCGTCATCAGCCAGGTGATCTCGCCGAGCACCTGCGACACGGTCTTGGGCGGCGGGACCGCTTGCGCGGCGGCGGTGGAAGCCCCGGATTCGTTTGCGGCCTGGGCGCCGTTCGCGTGCGGAGCGCTGCCGGACGCTTCGCCGAGGCCGGCGCTCGCCTGCCCTGCTGCCGCTGGCGTTGGCTCTTCGATCCGCTTCGCGGCTCCGGTCTTCGTCATCCGCTTCTCTCCACGCGTCTTCTTCCCGGTGCCCGGCATCGCCTGTTCTCCTTGCGAGAAAGGCCGAAGTTGAGAGCGGCCGTAGGATGGGTGGAGCGAAGCGATACCCATCGTTTCAGCGGCAGAGGATGATGGGTTTCGCAAGGGCTCAACCCATCCTACGGGCTGCTATGGACAGAATGCCATTCCCAACCCCTGCGGGTGACGCTAGACGAAACAACCTGGGCACATCAAGCAATAATTTGATGACGGAGTTGTCGGCGCGCGAGGCGTGTGGATTTCGCCACGCCGGCGTCATGAAGGATGTTGCAGCTTGCCGCGTCACGATACCGCCTGCTCTGTTGTGCGAACGCCGTGACGGAGTGTGAAGTACCAGCGCCCACCACTCTCGTGTCCCGGACGCGCTGCAGCGATCTTACGCTGCTGCGCAGAGCCGGGACCCAGGAAGCCACAGCATTTGCTGCCACGTGGGCCCCGGCTCTGCAGCGCATCGCTGAAGAAGCGCTGCGCTGCGTCCGGGGCATGAGAGCGGAATTTGGACGCAGCTCGTAGGATGGGTAGAGCGCAGCGAAACCCATCAACACTTCCCCTGTGTTGAAACATGATGGGTTTCGCAAGTGCTCTACCCATCCTACGCCTCCGAGACACGCCTTCGCATCCTCGCGGCTGATCTCGCCCGAGCTTTGCTTGATCTCTTCACCCTCTTGAATGGAGAGGGCGCAGGGAAGACCGGGCGCCGGCTGGCACCCGCGGTCCACTGTGCGAATCCTGCGTAACAAGAAGCTGCACAGCGGCATACAGGTGTAGCCAGGACATCCCGGCCTTCCCTGCGCAGTGGCTTTACGGCTTATGTCGTGATCTCCCCGGGGAGCGTTGCACTATTGCCCCCGTCGCCTTGCGGATGGCTGATGCGTGGGCCCGGTTGGACCGCACACATCACCACAAGACTTGGCGCACAGACCCCGGGCGCCAGGACCACACGATTTTGCCGTACGCCGATCACACCGGTCGTGTGCGCGATGCTTTCGCTCACGGCTCTCCGCCCTGCGAAAGCTCTTCGCGCCGATGCAATCAGCGTCCACCGCCGCCCGGCCCGCGTTCGTGACGATCGCGATACGCCCCTCTTCCTTGGGCCGGGTTGCGACGACACATACGCCCTTTCCGAAATTCGGTAAAGTGGAATATTTTTAAGGCGCCGATTGACCGATGGATTGGGTGTTTTGCCCGTCGGGCAACACAAGGGCTTGTAAGCTGGGCCCATCCACCGAATTGGTCTCGGTCAGTAGCCTCCGTGTCAAATTTCCAGGATTGCAATCAAGGCTGATGTCGGCGAACCGCGCCGCAAGTCAGGTATAAAGCTTAAAGCCTCCAGCGGCGTTCCTGGAAAGCTACATGGAAATCACGATCAGCCGCTAGACGTCGCGCCCAATGGCTTTCCATCTCGAGAAAAACGCCGCCCGCTTAAATGAAGCGCAGGCGGCGGCTTACCAGCCCCCGGGAGGGTGAGAGCAAAATCCCGATGAAGGAGAACGAGACCTGAATTCAAGATGGCGGCAGTAGGCCCGGCGAGGTCAGCCACTTGTTGAGCTCCCCAGCAACATCGATCTGGCGGGCTTTTCGCAGAAGCTCCGCGCGGCGGACGCCAGCGGGCATCCCGTTGGCCTGTAGGCGGAGATTGATCGCCTCTTGCGCAAGGCGGTATTCGAATGTCAAGGATTGTCGTGGGGACCGTTGAGCCGGCATGTATGACGCTCCGCTGCGGGGTTGAGCGGGAGCGCAACTTGCGTTCACACCACCGATAGATGCTATGGGCCGCTCGATGGTCGTGGGACAGTGCGCCTTTATCTGCCGGATAGCGAGCGCTTTGTTCGGTTCCTGGCAGCAACTATCCGCATCCACTGGCGCCTTGTGCGGTCTGCCCTCCCATCCAATACCGTGCCAGCCAGATGAAGAGCACGCTTTCGTTGGCGCACCACTCGACGACCTTTGGCATCATCGTTCGTCATCTCACAGGCTCGCTCAATTGGCGCGCATGTTCGGAAGCGAGACTCAGCAACCGCGGCAAATATTCTTGAGCTTCGCGGCGGTTCGGGCTTCTTCCGCACGAAATGGATCTTTGTAACCTGACGATGGGTCGATGCCGGCTTCATCGGGCTTCCTGGTTCTTGGAGGAAATGCCGCATCGTAACAGGAAAGGCGCGCGCTGGTGCTTTCGATCGCACGGCAGTTCGGCTCGGCGGCAAAAGCTGTTGGCGTGAATGTGCCCAGTGCGAATGCCAGCAAGAGCGCCGCGGTCCATGTGCCTGTTCGAACCATCCTCATGCTGAACACTCCATAGCTATTTGGTTTTACTCGCCCAGGTGGGACGCTCGCCGGTCCAGGCCGGAAGAGCATCCCATTCGGACCAACGCATCCGGCGCTCCTCACCTCCGACCCTCACGAAAACAAAGGGCGCATCGTCCCGGCCAGTCTTCGAACCAACGAAGATTGCCGGAACCCCGTAGGCATCCCTGATGATCGCCGTGTTTGCCATTTTGGGCTCCCGTTAGCTTGAACTGGCTCAACGCCGCGGTTTGCAGTTCTGACGCATGGTGATTGAACCGACTTGCCGCTACAAAATGGCCGTCACCGCAATCAGCAGCACGAGAAAGACCGGCACCAACAAAGGTGGTACGAGCCACTCACGAATGTCGAATTTGTCGAAATCTGACATCTGACCGCCTTCTCTTGGGTTGAGGCGGGAGCGCGAAGCTCTCAGTCACCGATAACGGCCACGTAGCGCACGGTGATGCGAACTGTGTAGCAGTCTTCTAATCAGTTAGCGAGATCAATCTCAGCCGCCTGGCACCCAATCGCCCAAGGCGAGCGCTCTACACAAGTTCATCAGTCCACACCTTGAAGCTGACGAGCGTGTTGGGTCCGAAAGTCTGGGCAATCGGAACATCCGCCGCATCGCGGCCTTGTGCAATCAGGACGCGCCCAATTCGCGGAGTGTTGTTGCGTGCATCGAATGTGTACCAGCGACCGCCAAGATAGGCTTCGAACCAGCCTGCAAAGTCTCCGGGGGCGTGGGGCGGCGGGATGCCGATGTCGCCGAGATAGCCGGTGCAATAGCGCGCTGGAATGTTCAAGCAACGGCAGAATGCAATGGCAAGATGCGCATAGTCGCGACAGACGCCCTTGCCCTCGTTGAATACGTCCCAAGCCGTCATGGTGGCCCGCGCATGCTGGTAGCCGAATGCGATGTGATTGTGCACGAAATCGCAGATCGCCTGGACCCGTGACCAACCCGGCGCCACGTTCTCGAACAGCTTCCATGCGATGTCGGAAAGCCGATCGGTTTCGCAGTAGCGGCTGCCAAGCAGATAGACGATGGTATCAGGTGGCAGATCCTGCACCGCGCATTGCGTGGCGGAAGGCACAATGACATCAGGCAGCCCGCTATCGCGCACTGTGCCGTTGGCGGAAAGACGCATGCGGCCGGCGGGCGCGACAAATCGATTGCACCAGTTTCCAAAGCCGTCGCGGTAGGGCGAGATCGGCACGGGAGGCTCGGTGATGAGATAATCCGGCACGATGATGTCGGATGCCCGGGTGAAATGCATACCGACGACAGCAATCAATGGTGTGACTTGCTGGAATTCGTAGGTCATCTCGAAGCCAACCTGTATTTTCATGTTCAGGGCCTGCCTCGACTGCATTGACTCGAAATGGCTGCGGGGACGATCGCGTTGGCAACGGCGGCCGGCGGTCCGCTACTTCAAACTAGAGGCCTCCTTGGTGATGGCCGAGATTGAACTGCCAGACTTGCGAACGACGTTGGTAAATTGCTCATCCGATAGCTTGAGCCGCCTGCGCAGGATCCTGACCTGCACTTTATCTCTTAAATCCAGCGAATTGCGGAAATGGGTCGGCTTTGGTCTGTTCATATGTTTCTTTCGCGATGAGGGGATGGACTAGATCGCGCGACCAGGCGGGCGTTACGCCGCTCCTGCTGCGACGGCGACTGTCCGCTGCTCACGAAGATTTTGTCTCCGTCAAGCCAACATTCGCCAGGGAGCGACGTTCCTCCGCTTTTAGGATTATCTGGTCGTGAGCGAAGAGGCAGATACGCACGAGCCAGCTCAACGACGCGGAGCCCCGTAAGTCGGCGGCGGTGCCTGCACCGTCGGCGCAGCGGCGGCGAACAGCTCATCCTTGCTGCCGGTCAGCGGCGGATAGATGCGCTTGCGGTTGATGATGTTCTTGGTCGCCTTCGCAGCCTGACCGGTCGCCTTGACCTCGCGATCCCAGCCCTCGGTATAGAGCGCGCCCCAGCCGCCGAGATCGAGCACGGTCACGTACCAGTCGATCCGCAGCGGCAACATCGGCAGGCCGGCGAGATCGGCGACCACGTTGTGGCCGGCGAAACGGCCCATGGGACGCGCGAACTGGCAGGACATCACGGTCGGATGCAGCCCGTCGACCACGCTCGAGGCGACGTCGCCGGCCGCGAACACGCCACCGACATCGGCAACCCGCATGAAGGGATCGACCAGCAGGCGCCCGAGCCGGTCGCGGGCGTCCGGAAAGCGCGCCGCCAGAGGGCTCGCACGCATCCCGGCACACCAGATCACCGTCTGCGCCGGGATGAACTCGCCGGAGCTCAAGCGAATGCCGGCGGCCTCGACCGAGACGACGCGCACGCCGAGACGCGTCTCGACGTCGAGCGCGGCCAACGCCGTCTCGATGACGGGACGCGCCGGCGCACCGATGGTGGCGCCGACCGCGGGATTGGGATCGACCAGGATGATGCGGCGGCTGCCGGCGATGCCCGCCCGCGCCAGCCTGTCGGGCATCTCGGCTGCGACCTCGATGCCGGTAAAGCCGGCACCGACCACCACGACGGTCGACCGCCCCGGCGCGGGCGCGCTGCGGCCGAGCGAGGCGAGATGGTCCTCGAGGCGGAGCGCCGCAACATAGGTATCGACATCGAAGGCGTGCTCGGCAAGGCCTGGTATGTCGGGACGCATCACCTCGCTGCCGAGCGCCAGCACCAGGCGGTCATAGGCCAGCGTCTGCTCGCCGCTGCTCGTGACCAGCGAAATCTCGCGCCAGGCCGGATCGATGGCTTCGACCTCGCCGATCTCGTGACGGACACCGACGGGATCGAGCAGCTTCGGCAACGGTATCGCGACCTCGCGGAGATCGACCTCGTAATTGCGCACCCGGATGTTGTGATAGGGATTGCGATCGATCACGCAGATCTCGATGTCGCTGACAGCACCGATCTCGTCGCGCTTGCGCGCGGCACCGATGGCCGCCCACAGGCCTGCAAATCCGGCGCCGAGCACGACGATACGCGCCATGTCCGTTGACTGCACTTTCCCAATGGAACGACGAGCGAACAACAAGCGATCGAGCGGTCTACCCGCACAGGTAGATATAGCTCATCGCCGCCAACGGGCCAACCGTGATCCGCAGAACGAAACCGGCGCGCCTCACGCCTCGCGCAATTCCGACGGTGTCGCGCCAAAGCGCTTGCGGAATGCACGGTTGAAATAGGACAAATCGGAAAAGCCCGAGGAATGTGCGATGTCGCTGATCTTGCGCGTCCTGGCGCGGGGATCGCCGAGCAGCTTGCGTGCCTGCAGCAGGCGCTGCTCCAGCACGAATTCGGTGAAGGTCGTGCCGGCCTGCTCGAACAGGCGTTGCGCCTGGCGCGGGCTGAGGCCCGAGCGCGTCGCGACCTCGGACAGGCAGAGATCGTTGCGGCCGAGCGCGGCCATCACATCGGCGCGCATGAGGTCGAGGCGCGCCGCCGCATGGCCGCGGCCGCGCGCAAGGCTGGCATGCTCGGCATCGGTGCCGAGCAGGAGGCCGACGAGATCGACCATATGCTGCGCGGTCAGGCGCTGGCCCACCGCGTCGAGATGCGGCGCGTGATTGGCGGCGAGCGCGTGGTAGCGGAAGATGGTCTCTGCGACGGCACCATCGCTGAGCACTTGCGACAGCTTGTCCTCGGCACGCGGACTGATGTCGAGCAACGCGCGGCGCGGCATGCGGATGGTGGTGAAGCGGTTTTCATCGGTGTGACCGACGGTGCCGGTGATGCTCATGTCGACGAGCACCATTTGCGCGGGCGCAAGCTCCACGGTGTGGCCGTTCTGCCCGACACGCACGAGGCCGGCATGTGCGGCGATCAGCACGAGGTCGTCGCTGCCGTCGGCAAGGTGGCTCTGGGTGCGGGAATATTGCGCGGAGGCGCCTTCCGGAATGGCGAGCGCGATGTTGTCGACCACGCTGATCTGGAGCCGGCAATCGATGCTGTCGCCATGACTCGGCCCGATATCGAGGCCGCAGGCCCCGAAAGCCCGCTCGCGCCAATGTTCGAACGCAGGGCCGTGCGGCAGTCCCGTGTATTGGTGAACGAAGATGCCGGACGTTTTCGCTGCATCCATCTGATTTCTAGCCCCTCTCCGGCGTCACGATCGGCGGCGCCGACTGCAAATTCCGGGGATTTGACGCCGCAAATTGCGGTGAGGTTCAAATCGGGGGCGGATTCAGGCAGACTTGTCGGGATGCGACGGCGAAGCGGACCCTGGCGACAGGGTCGTAGCCCGCATGAACGGCACCTATTTCTTCGCGGGCGCCTGCGGCTGGGACGGCGGCACGGTCTCGATCAGCTTGCCGGAAAACACCGGGGCCGAGGTCGGCCGGCCGTCGGGCGAGCCGCCGGCCTGCTCGACGGTGACCGCGTAGGTCGCGCCGTTGACGACGTCGGCATCATAGGAGGCGAGCAGCGGACGCGCGGTGAATTCACCCGCGCCGATCACGCCGAGCGAGCGCGGGCGCGGCAGCTTGTCGGAGATCAGCCAGAGTTCGAAGCTCTTGCCGGGCTCCGGCGTCGCGCCGACCTTGCGTACCGTGAAATTCCGCGTCGCGCCGTCGATGGTGAGGATGAAGGCGGGGCCACCGCCCTGGCCCTGCAGCAGCGCGACATATTGCGCCGCGGCGGCGAGCGGCGCGGCCGGCGTCTTCACTTCCACCGTCTGGATGCGCGGCGCGGGGCGTAAAGCCCCCGGCAGCGCGTCGGGCAGGAAGATCTGAAGCGACAGCGTCACCAGCAGCGCAGCCGCGAGCGCGCCGACCGCGGATGCGATCGAGCGCCAGCGCTTCACGCGGCCCTCGAGACGGATCACGTTGGTGTCGTCGGCGATGGGCACCTGCGGCGTCCGGACGACCTCAGGATCGGGCGCATGGACCTGCGGCATGAACACCGGCGCGATGTCGGGTATCACATCGGATCCGGAGCGCATCGGCTCGGGCTGCTCTGCTTCGGGAGGCTGCGGCTCCGGTTGCGGTCCCTGCTCCAGCGGCGCTTCCGGCGGCGCGGCCTCGACGGGCGGGATTGGCGGCGGTACGATTTCGGCCAGACCGGGCGGCTGCTGCGCAAGCGCCGTGCGCGCGATCTCGGACCTGATGTTCTCCCACACGATCGGACGCGGCTCGACCGAGCCGACCATCTGGTTGAGGGCGCCGAGCCGATAGGCCCAGGCCTGCACGATGTCGGCGAACGCCGGGTCCACCGCCATCATGGTCTCGACCTGCGCGCGCTCATCGGCATCGAGGGTGCCGAGCGCATATTCCGCGGCGAGCGCGATATGGTCCTCCGAGTAGGCCATCACATGCAGTCCAGAACCACCCTCACAGTATAAACCCTCATAGTCCGAGGCACTCCCGGATATCCAACATGCTGCGCCGGAGCCACGTCTTCACCGTGTTGACGGGAGCGGCGAATTTCTCCGCCAATTGCTCGCGGCTCCAGCCGTTGTAATAGGCGAGAAGCACGAGCCGCTGACGGTCCGGCTCGAGCCGGCCGACGCATTCCAGCAGCCGCTTCAACTCTTCGGTCATCTCCCGGCGCGCCAGCGGATCGGGGCTGTCGGCCGCGACCTCCATCGCCTGAGGCTCTTCCTCGATCGAGACCTCAGACTTCTTGCGCACGATGTCGATCGCACGGTTGCGCGCAATCGAGGCCATCCACGTGATCGGCGACGACAGCGCCGGATTGAACCCGCCGGCACCGTTCCAGATCTTGACGTAGGTCTCCTGAATGACCTCCTCTGCGAGATCCTGTCGGCGCAAGATACGGAGCACGACGCCATAAAGTTTCGCGCGCGTGGCGGCGTAGAGGCGCTCGAACGCCGTCTGATCGCCCTTCGCCACCGCCTCGATCAACCCGACCAGCTCTGCTGGCGTCAGCATTCAGCCCCCCGACACGCGGGCCATCGCGTTCCGCGCAGGCCCCGGCACTTCGCTACCATAGCGCGCGGCCAAGCCGTCCACCAAGGGGTGCGGCGCCACACTGTGGATAGCACATGCGAAAACCCGGACCTTGCGGGTCCGGGTTTGGCAATAATTCCAGGATGGTCTGGCGGCTAGCGGCTCAGGCGACGGCGCCGATGCGGGCGCGCATCAGGCCGATGCTGTCGAGATCGGCCTGCTCGCGCGCATTTTCCTCGGCGCGCTCGCGGGCCTGGTCGCGCTCGTCCAGGAGCTCGACCTTCTTGAGCTCCTCGAAGGCCTCGGCCAGCGCGGCCTTGGCTTCGTCGAGCTGGCCCTTGAGCTCGTCCGCCGAGCGGGTCAGGTTCTCGCGGCGCTGAATGGCGGCCTTGGCATAGGTCGGATAGGCGAAGTGCGAGGGATCGTTGATCCCGGCTCGCTCCTGCTCGGTCGTGATCTCGCGCTCGAGATCGGTCGACATCCGCTGGAAGTCGGCGATCATGGTCTCGATCTGGGTGACCCGGCGGCGCTTCTCGTCGACCTGAAACTTCTTCAGGCGGATGAGGGTATCTCGTGACTTCATCGACTCGTACTCCCCAGAAGTCCCCTCGCTGCACGTGGGACGTCACCGGTCTCCCCACAGGCCCAACAGGGGCCAAGACCGGCTCTGCTACTCTGTGGGATGGGATGATGACCTGACAAAGTTAGCGTTCCGTTTCCAAATTACCGAGGATTTGCGCCAATTGGCGATACCCGTCCGCCAGAGACGCATTTTCGTCCTTGCGCTGGCGCAGGAACGCCTCGAGCGGTTCGTGCAGGCGGATCGCCTCGTCGACCTCGGGGCTGGAGCCGGCCCGGTAGGCGCCGAGCCGGATCAATTCCTCCATGTCGGCATAGGTCGCCATCACCGCCCGCGCCTTCTGGATGGTCGGCCAGAACTGCGGGTCGGCCGATTTCGGCATGGTGCGGGAGACGGATTTGAGGATGTTGATGGCGGGGTAGCGGCCGCGCTCGGCGATCGAGCGCTGCATCACGATGTGGCCGTCGAGGATGCCGCGGACCGCATCGGCGATCGGCTCGTTATGGTCGTCGCCGTCGACCAGCACCGTGAAGATCGCGGTGATGGCGCCCTCCCCCAGGCCCGGTCCGGCGCGCTCCAGCAGTTTCGGCAGCTCGGTGAAGACGGTCGGCGTGTAGCCCTTGGCCGTCGGCGGCTCGCCGGCGGACAGGCCGATCTCGCGCTGGGCCATGGCAAAGCGCGTCACCGAGTCCATCAGGCAGAGCACGTCCTGATCCTCGTCGCGGAAATATTCGGCGACCGCGAGCGTCAGATACGCCGCCTGGCGGCGCATCAGCGCCGGCTCGTCGGAGGTTGCGACCACGACGACGGAACGGGCGAGGCCCTCCTCGCCGAGGTCGTCCTGGAGGAATTCCTGAACCTCGCGGCCGCGTTCGCCGATCAGCCCGATGACGCTGACCGCGGCATCGACGTTGCGCGCGAGCATCGACAGCAGCACCGATTTGCCGACGCCGGACCCTGCGAAGATGCCCATGCGCTGGCCGCGGCAGCAGGTGAGGAAGGTGTTCATGGCGCGCACGCCGAGATCGAGCGGGGCGCCGACACGCTTGCGCGAATGCGCCGGGGGCGGCGCATTGCGGAACGGCATCGGCGAGGCGCCCTGCGGCAGCGGTCCCTTGCCGTCGATCGGCTCGCCCAGCGCGTTGACGACGCGGCCGAGCCAGGCCGACGACGGTCGCACCAGATTGGCGGCATTGGCGATGACGGCCTTGCAGCCGCGGCGCACGCCGTCGAGGCCGGCGAACGGCATCACGACAGCATTGTTGCCGGAGAAGCCGATCACCTCGCAGGGAATCGAACGGTTGGCGCCGGTCTCGATCACCAGCCGCGCGCCGACCGACATCGCATGAATCGGGCCGGCCACCTCGACCATCAGGCCGCGGACACCGACGACGCGGCCATAGATATTGATGCCGTCGATGTCGCCGATCTGTTCGGCAAGCGCCTTCATAAGGGAGCCTTCATTAAGGACCGCGCCTTGGTCATCCCCAGGGTCGCCCTTTGCGATCCCCGGGACTTCACGGTGAAAACCTTAAGTTTCGCCATATTTCTGAACGGCGCTTAACTTCGTGTTTACCCGCATCATTAATCATTGCGTCACTGTCTTTGTGACTGAGCGTGACTCCCCTTCAGAAGAAGGCTGAGTCGCGGGAGTCGGTTAGGCCCGTCTCTTAAAGTGGAACTTGAACTGAGCTGGGTGACGAAAGCTGCTTCGCGCACAGGACCTTAGGGCGATTCGACAAAAATTGCACCCGGGGGACTTGCGTTCCAGAATCAGGATTTGTTAACCATCTGTTGTCAGGATCCGAATCAGTTGTTCAAAGGCGTTTTGTTGAGTGCCGCGAATGCGGCCGACCTGACGCCCAGGAGCGGCGACTATGGGGAACTGGCATGCGCGTTTTGCTGATTGAAGATGACAGCGCCGTCGCGCAGTCGATCGAGCTGATGCTGAAGTCTGAGAGCTTCAACGTCTACACGACCGATTTGGGGGAAGAAGGCGTCGATCTCGGTAAATTATACGATTACGACATTATCCTTCTCGACCTCAACCTGCCCGACATGTCCGGCTACGACGTGCTCAAGCAGCTTCGGGTCTCCAAGATCAAGACACCGATCCTGATCCTCTCCGGCCTCGCCGGCATCGAGGACAAGGTCAAGGGTCTCGGCGTCGGCGCCGACGACTACATGACCAAGCCCTTCCACAAGGACGAGCTGGTGGCCCGCATCCACGCGATCGTGCGCCGCTCCAAGGGTCACGCCCAGTCGGTCATCCAGACCGGCGACCTCGTCGTCAACCTCGACACCAAGACGGTGGAAGTCGGCGGCCAGCGCGTGCATCTGACCGGCAAGGAATACCAGATGCTGGAGCTGCTCTCGCTCCGCAAGGGCACGACCCTGACCAAGGAAATGTTCCTCAACCATCTCTATGGCGGCATGGACGAGCCCGAGCTGAAGATCATCGACGTCTTCATCTGCAAGCTCCGCAAGAAGCTGGCCAACGCTTCCGAGGGACGCAACTTCATCGAGACCGTGTGGGGCCGCGGCTATGTGCTGCGCGAGCCGCACGAGCACGAAGAGCGCATTCCCGCCTGATCTTCTGGGTTTACGTCGCGGGCCCCTTTCGGGCTCGCTCCTCCCAGCCTGGACCCCGCCGCAAATGGCGGGGTTTTGTTTTTTGGGGACGTGAAGGCGGCTTCGTCGCCGTCCCGCCATTGAACCGCTATGCTCTCCCCGCCGACGAATGGTCGCTGCACGATGGGGGAACGATGATCCTGCAATCACTGGCCGGCCTGCCCGCCTTCCTGGTCTATTTCTGCACCGGGCTGATCGCGATCGTGGCGTATCTGTTCGTCTATACCCGCATCACCGCGCATAACGAGTTCCAGCTGATCCGCGACAACGAGCCGGCCGCGGCGATCGCGCTCGGCCTCAGCCTGCTCGGCTTCGTGGCGCCGCTGGTCAGCGCCATCGCGCATTCGGCCAATGTGCTGGACTGCCTGATCTGGGCGACGATCGCGCTGATCGTGCAGATCATCGTTTTCTTTCTCGTGAGAGTGCCGGTGCCGAAGCTGTCGGAGCGGATCGCCGCCGGCGAGCTTGCGCCCGCGATCTGGCTCGGGCTGTCCTCGCTCGCCGCGGGCCTGCTCAACGCCGCCAGCATGATCTATTGAGATGGCCGACAAACCGTCCAAACAGCAGTTCGGCAAGCGTCGGCCACGCCTGCCACAGCCATTGCCGCTGCCGGCCAAAGAGCCGACGAAGCGCTCAGGCCATGTCGCCCTGCTGGTGATGGGCACGCTCGCGGTCGGCACCACCGCCTACACGATGATGCCGCGGCAGAATTGCGAGCCCACGCCCGGCGCCGTGCCGGGGCAGACGACCACGACCTGCACAAGCAGCAGCGGCAGCAGCTCGTCAGGCGGCAGCAGCTCGCGCTGGTCGTCGCGGTCGAGCTTCTTCAGCAGCGATTCTTCGAGCCATTCTTCGGCGGGAACGTCGTCGTCCGATTCCGGCCACAGCGGCGTCAGCCGCGGCGGCTTCGGCTCGTTCGGCCATGGCTTCTCTGGCGGCGGTTGATCCATGCAGCGCATCAATTGCCTGGAGCGCGACGACTGGCGGGAGACCGCGGCGCAATGCGGCTTCGTCTTCCACACCATCGACGGCGAACGCTATTGGGACGAGCGCGCTTATTACGGCTTCACGCTCGACGAGATCGAGCGCGGCATCGAGACGCCGACCGCCGAGATCGAGGCGATGTGCCTGGAGCTTGCCGGCCGCGTCATCGGCGAGGAGCGGTACCTGCGGCGCTTGCAGATTCCGGAAGCGTTCTGGAGCCTGATCGCCGAGAGCTGGCAGCGCGACGACCGCAGCCTCTATGGCCGGCTCGATTTGAAATTCGACGGCAAGTCGCCGGCAAAACTGCTCGAATACAACGCGGATACGCCGACCTCGATCTTCGAGGCCGCGGTGTTTCAATGGACCTGGCTCGAGCAGGCGATCGAGCGCCGCATCGTCCCTGTTCGCGCCGATCAGTTCAACTCCATCCATGAGCGGTTGATCGCGGCGTGGAAGGAGATCGCCGCGGGCCGTCATGTCCATCTCACCGGCACCACCGACAACTCGGAAGACGCCGGCACGCTCGCTTATCTCGAGGACACCGCGCGCCAGGCCGGCCTCTCGACCAGGTTGCTCGACATCGAAGAGGTCGGCTGGCGCGATGAGCCTGGCGGCTTCGTCGATCTCGACGAGGCCGACATCGCACTCGCCTTCAAGCTCTATCCCTGGGAATGGATGTTCCAGGATTCCTTCGGCGCGAAGCTGAAGGAGGCGCCGACGCGCTGGATCGAGCCGCCGTGGAAAGCGGTGCTCTCCAACAAGGGCATTTTGCCGCTGCTGTGGGAGATGTTTCCGAACCATCCCCATCTGCTGCCGGCGTTCTTCGAGGACGACGCGCGGGCAGCGGAGCTCGGAACGTCGTATGTCCGCAAGCCGCTGCTGTCGCGCGAAGGCGCCAACGTCACGATCGTGTCCGGCGGCGTATCGCTGGACGAGCAGGAAGGTCCCTACGGCGCCGAAGGTTTCGTGCGCCAAGCGCTCTCGCCGCTGCCGAATTTTTCAGGCTTCTATCCGGTGGTGGGAAGCTGGCTGGTGAACCACGAGCCGTGCGGATTGTCGATCCGCGAGGACGAGAGCCCGATCACCGGCAACCGCTCGCGGTTTCTGCCGCATGCGATTTTGTGATTTGTCGTTCCGGGGCGCGACAAAGTCGCGAGCCCGGAATCCATGGTCACAGGCGGATCGAATGGCCCCGCGTCTAACCACCTGCCTGTTACGATGGCTTGTGGTTATGGATTCCGGGCTCGGCGCTGACGCGCCGCCCCGGAATGACGAGGAGAAGATTCACCTCGCAGCAGTATCGTAGGGTGGGCAAAGCGAAGCGTGCCCACCATTTCAGTTGCACAATTGGATCGATGGTGGGCACGGCGCAAGTGCGCCTTTGCCCACCCTACGATTCCTAACGCGTGGAGGAATTCACCTCGCCGCAGCAATCTTCAGCGGCTGCGGCATCAATCCGCCCATGGGGCGGCCGGAGCGTGCGGGGTTGAGCTGGTAGAGACCGCGGCGGTCGGTGATGGGACGGAACGCATCGGTGATACCGACGACGGATTCGGCGGCGCCAAGCAGCAACGTGCCGTCGGCCTCCAGGCCCTTCGCCATCCGCTCGAAGATCACCGCCTTGGTGTCCTGGTCGAAATAGATCAGCACGTTGCGGCAGAAGATCACGTCGAACGTGCCGAGATGGGAGAAGTCCTGCAGCAGATTGAGCTGGCGGAACTGCACCATGGCGCGAATGTCGGCATTGAGCTGCCAGGTCTCGCCGGCTTGCGTGAAATACTTCATCAGGTGCTGGATCGGCAGGCCGCGCTGCACTTCGAACTGGCTGTAGATTCCGGCCTTGGATTTCTCCAGCACCTCCTGCGACAGATCGGTGGCGACGATCTCGATGCGCCAGCCGGCCAACGCTGCGCCCATCTCCTTCACGCACATCGCGATCGAATAGGGCTCCTGACCCGTCGACGACGCCGCCGACCAGATGCGCAAGCTCTTGCGCGCCGCGCGCGCCTTGATCAGGCCCGGCAGGATGGTGTCGCGCAAGTGATCGAAGGGAATCTTGTCGCGGTAGAAGAAGGTCTCGTTGGTGGTCATCGCTTCGACGACGTCGGTGGCAAGCCGGCCGTCGCCGTTCCTGATCTTCAGCACGAGATCGGGAATGCCTGACAGACTCGCCTTGCGCGCCAGCGGCAAGAGCCGGCTCTCGACCAGATATTGCTTGTCAGGGGACAGATCGAGTCCGGAGCGCTCTTTCAGGAACTTACGCAGATAGTCGTAGTCAACCGGCGTCACGCGCGATCTCCCGCGAACAGGCGGTTGACCTTGGCGCCGATCTGGTTGAGCGGCAGGATCGCCGCGCAGATGCCGGCATTGGCCGCCGCGCCCGGCATGCCCCAGACCACGCTGGAGGCTTCGTCCTGCGCGATGACGCTGCCGCCGGCGGCAACGATGTCCTTGCCGCCGCGCATGCCGTCCGAGCCCATGCCGGTCAGGATCACGGAGAGGATGCTGCCGTGCCAGATGTCGATGGCGGAGGTGAAGAGCGGATCGACCGCAGGCTTGCAGAAATTGACGGCGGGGCCGTCGTCGAGCGCGATCACGGTGTCCGCGCCGCTGCGCACCACGCGCATGTGCTTGCCGCCGGGCGCTAGATAAATCCGTCCCGGCTTCACCGGCTCGCCGTCGACCGCCTCAGCTGCCGGCTTACGGCTCGAACGCGCCAGATGCTCGGCAAGAATAGTGGTGAAGGTCGGCGGCATGTGCTGGGTGATCAGCACCGGGAAGCGGTCGATCACCGGGCCGAGCTCGGTGACGAGCGCCATCAGCGCCTGCGGACCGCCGGTCGAGGAGCCGATCAGCAGCACCTTGGGCGCCTGAGGGGAGAACGGGCGCATGGTGAGCGCCCCTGACGACGCAGCGGGCACCGCCGGAACGGGCGCTGTGGGCCGCGCAACAGGACTACGCGGGGCCGGAGCCGGGCTTGCGGGCGCCAGCGGCGGGCTTGCGACCGCGGCCTTGCGACGCAGCCGCGCACCGAGATGGCGGATCTTCTGGATCAGGTCGTGATGAAAGATGTCGGCGGCCGACGCCTCGCGCGTCGATTCCGGCTTCGGAATGTAATCGGCGGCGCCGAGCGACAGTGCCTTGAAGCTGATCTCCGCGTTACGGCGGGTCAGCGTCGAAGCCATGATGATGACGAGATCGCGCTTCTTCGCCAGCAGCTGCGGCAGCGCCGAGATGCCGTCGAGCTCGGGCATTTCGATGTCGAGCACGGCAACGTCGGGATTGATGCGTTCGATCTGGTTGACCGCTTCGAGCCCGGTGCGCAGCGAGGCAGCGACCTCCATGTCGTGCTCGGCACCGATCCAGCGCGAGATCAGACCGCGGATGACGACGGAGTCGTCGACGATCATCACCCGCAGCGGCCCCGCTTCGCGCGAGCCGGTCGTGGTCGAATTACCTGCGAACGCAACACTCATTACTCACCAACTCAGACTGAAAGGGTACAGTTGAAAACGAGCGCCGAAGCATTCTTCGGCCTCCGGCCGATCGCTCAGATAAGGCCGACTTCCTGGAATTTCGCCGTCACAATGTCCTTGTCGAACGGCTTCATGATGTATTCGTTGGCGCCGGCATGCAGCGCGCGCGCGATATGCGCGACGTCGTTCTCGGTGGTGCAGAACACGACCTTGGGCTGATCGCCGCCGGGCATGCGCCTGAGATGGCCGAGGAACTCGTAGCCGTCCATCACGGGCATGTTCCAGTCGAGCAGCACCGCATCGGGCAAGCCGCGCTTGCAAGCCTCCAGCGCCTTCTCACCGTCCTCGGCTTCGAGGATCTGGAAGTCGAGGCCCTCCAGGATCCGGCGCGCAACCTTGCGAATGACGCTGGAATCATCAACGACGAGACAAGTTCGCATGTGAACCTCTGCTTCCTCCCCCTTTGCGGGGGGCACTTCCAATTGCAAGTCCGTCGGCGACGATGCCGCAGTATCAGGCCGCCATCATCTCGGGCGCGAGCTCGAGGACGCGATCGACGTCGAGGACGACCATGAGCTGGCCGTCGAGGCGATGGACGCCGCCGGCGAGCTTGGCCATGCGGGGGTCGAGGTTGACGGGATTTTCTTCCATGCCGGCTTCGGGCAGGCGCAGCACCTCGCCGATCTGGTCGATCAGGAGGCCATAGGATTCGCCGCGGAGGTCAACGCCGACCGCCATCGGCACCTTGCCGTCCTCGGGCTGCGGCAGGCCGAGACGGGCGCGCA